>JAXIPA010000024.1:0-3071 GCA_045403145.1 Nitrospirota bacterium
TGCGGAACGGCAGGCCACGTCAAGGGTTCCGAGCGGCTCATCAACAGCCTCATGCGGGAGGTGGCCAGTCCCTCGGGCGAGGACACGTCCGAGGACCTCAAATTCACCGTGGAGAAGGTAAACTGCGTCGGCGCCTGCAGCATCGCGCCGGTCATCATCGTGAACAAGGCGGTGCACGGGAAGATGTCGCCGGACAAGCTCATGAAAGAAATCAAGGGCCTGAAGGCGGACGAGACGGGGAACTAGATGAATAAAGATATCTCGATAAAAGTTTGCATGGGCACGGGTGGGATGGCGGCCGGCGGCGAGCAGGTGATGTCCACGTTCGAAAAGGCCTTTGCCGCCGCGGGCATCGTGGCGAGCGTGGAAAAGCATTGCTCGGTGCACAAGGTGGGCTGCAGGGGGTTCTGCGCCCGCGACGTGCTGGTGGATGTGATCGTGGACGGGAAAAAGTCCACCTATGAGTACATCAAGACCGATATGGTCGAGCGGATCGTGAACGAGCATATCGTGGGCGACGCTCCCGTCGGCGAATGGCTGGTAAAGGACGATTATCACACCTTCCACGACAAGCAGATGAAGGTGGTCCTTTCCGACTGCGGCGAGGTGGATCCCGAAGACATCGATTCCTACATCGGCCGCGGCGGCTACGAGGCGACAAAGAAGGTCCTTACGACCATGACCCCGCAGGAGACCATCGAGGTGATCAGGGCCTCGGGACTCCGCGGCCGGGGAGGCGCGGGTTTCCCTACGGCGGTGAAGTGGGACATGGCGATCAAGGCCCCCGGTCCGGTCAAGTATCTCATCTGCAACGCCGATGAGGGAGATCCCGGCGCCTTCATGGACCGGTCCGTGGTCGAGGGCAACCCGCACGCGGTCCTCGAAGGCATGATCATCGGCGCTTACGCCATCGGCGCGCCCTATGGGTACGTGTATATCAGGGCCGAGTATCCCCTCGCCGTCGAGAGGCTTCACCGGGCGATCAAGCAGGCCAAGGAACGCGGGTTCCTCGGAAAGAACATTCTCGGCAAGGACTTCGCTTTCACCATTAAAGTGAAGCTCGGCGCCGGCGCGTTCGTATGCGGCGAAGAGACCGCGCTCATCGCATCCATCGAAGGCAAGCGCGGACAGCCGCGCGCCAAACCGCCGGTCCCGGTCCAGAAGGGCCTTTGGGGCAGGCCCACGATCATCAACAACGTGGAGACGCTGGCGAACGTCCCGTATATTATGCGGAAGGGCGCTGCCTGGTACGCCGGTATGGGCACGGAGAAAAGCAAGGGCACCAAGGTCTTCGCGCTCACCGGCAAGATCCTCAATTCCGGCCTCATCGAGGTCCCCATGGGCATCCCGCTCAGGGAGATCATCTACGACATCGGCGGCGGCATCGAGGGCGGCAGGAAGCTCAAGGCGGTCCAGACCGGAGGGCCCTCGGGCGGGTGCATCCCCGCCAGTATCGTGGACACACCGGTGGATTATGAGTCGCTCGGCAAGGTCGGGTCCATCATGGGCTCCGGCGGCATGGTGGTGCTTGACGAGACCGATTGCATGGTGAACATGGCCAAGTACTTCCTCGAGTTTACCAAGTCCGAGTCCTGCGGCAAGTGCGTGCCCTGCAGGGTCGGCACCAAGCGGCTCCTCGAGATCCTGACCAGGATCACGGAGGGAAGGGGCAGGAAGGGCGACATCGAGCTGCTCGAAACCTTAAGCAGCGATGTGAAGACGTCGTCCCTTTGCGGCCTGGGTCAGACCGCGCCAAACCCCATCCTGAGCACGATCAAATACTACCGCGACGAGTACGAGGCGCATATCAACGAAAAGCGCTGTCCCGCAGGGGTGTGCAGGGACCTCCTGACGTACAGCATCCTCGAAGATGCCTGCAAGGGCTGCACCGCATGCATGCGCGTCTGTCCCGCAGGCGCCATCACGGGGGAGAAGAAGAAACCGCACGTCATCAACCAGGACCTCTGCATCAAGTGCGGCGCTTGTTTCGAGACGTGCAAGTTCAAGGCGATTAAAAAAGGGTAGCGCTATGACGAATCTTACCATAAACGGGAAAAACATATCCGTACCAGCCGACACCACCGTCCTTGACGCGGCGCGGAAGAACGACATCCACATTCCGACGCTCTGCGACGATCCGCGGCTCGAACCTCATGGAGGCTGCAGACTCTGCCTGGTCCAGGTGAAGGGCCTGCCGCGGCTGGTTTCCTCGTGCACCACGCCGGTTGCCGAGGGAATGGAGGTGGAGACGTCGAACGAGCTGATCGAGCGCCAGCGCCGCACCATCGTCGAGCTCCTTCTCTCCGACCACCCGAATGACTGCATGGTCTGCGCGCGGGCCGGCGACTGCACCCTCCAGGAGCTCGCCTATTTCTACAACCTCCGGTCAAACCGGTTTTACGGCGAGAGGCGGCAGTATGCCAAGAAGGACATGAACCCCTTCATAGAACGGGACATGGAGAAATGCATCCTCTGCGGCAAGTGCGTGCGCGTGTGCGACGAAATCCAGGGTCTCGGCGCGATCGATATCTCGGGGCGGGGTTTTACCGCCAAGGTAACGCCGCCCTTTGAGAAGGACCTCGACTGCGAGTTCTGCGGCCAGTGCGTGAGCATCTGTCCCACCGGCGCACTCATCGGCAGGCAGTCCCTGGGCAAGGGCAGGCAGACGGATGTGAAGGAAGTCGAGACGATCTGTTCCTACTGCGGGTGCGGGTGCAACCTGACCCTGCACGTCTCCCGGAATGAAGTGGTGCGCGTTACCTCCCGGCCGGACACGATCAACGAAGGCTGGCTCTGCGTCAAGGGAAGGTACGGTCAGACCTTCATTACCAGTCCCGACCGGCTGAAGACGCCGCTTATCAAAAAGGACGGCGCGTTCGTCGAGGCCTCCTGGGACGAGGCATATGACCTCATTGCAGAGAAGCTTTCCGCCATCAAACAGAAACACGGCCCGGACGCCATCGGCGGCCTCTCCTCTGCACGCTGCACGAACGAGGAGAATTACCTCTTCCAAAAATTCATCCGCGCGGGGATCGGCACGAACAACGTCGACCACTGCGCCCGCTACTGAC
>JAXIPA010000040.1:0-7299 GCA_045403145.1 Nitrospirota bacterium
GGTCATCCACGTAGTCAACCTCGGCGCCCAGTGTGCCCGCGGCGGAAGCGATGCCGCTCTGGACGTAACACCGGCGCGGATCGTTAACCGGCCGGTCGAAGACCTTGACTTTTTTCGCTCCCGCCTCGAAGCAGAGCCTTACCACTGCGGCGACCACCTCGGGATTGGTGTTCCCGGCCTGCTCGGGAGTCCGGTCCCAGCCGATGTTCGGCTTGATCACCACGATGTCTCCCCGGGAGACGAACTTCTTCATCCCGCCCATGGCGTCGATTGCGGCCTTCACAATCGCCCCGGGAGACGCGCCGTGGGCGACTACAAGATCGGGCGGGGCCGGCGCCCCTGCGGCGTGGGCAAGCATGTCCAGTCCCCCGGGCATCGAGAGTCCCGCGCCGGTCAATGCGGCCAGTTTCAAAAACGCCCTGCGTTCCATAGGTCACCTCACCTTTCCCCGTGCAAGCGACGCAAAGATGCCGGCGAAGCAGAGGGAAGAAAAAATAATGAAGCCCGTTTTCATGCCCGCGAGAAACTGGTAATGGTATTCCGGCGTGATGCGCGCGCTCCCGATATGAACCGCAAAAAGGACCATGGCGATGCCCATGGAAAGCATCTGGCCCGTGAGGCGCATCGTGCCGAGAGTCGCAGAGCCCACGCCGTAGAACCGCTTCTCGATGGAGCTCATGACCGCGTTCGTATTCGGAGAGGAAAAGAGCGCAAAACCGAACCCGAGCAGCATCAGTCCGGCGACGATGAATGCCAGAGGGGTTTCCCTGTCCAGGAAGATGAACAGGAGAAGCCCGGTTGCGGTGAATGCCATGCCGACGGACGCTACGACCCTTGGCTCTATTTTATCAGAAAGCCTCCCTGCAATGGGGGAGAAGACCGCCATGACGACCGGCTGGGACACGAGGACCATGCCCGCCTGCTGGGGAGTGAGCCCCTTGATGTACTGGAGGTAGAGGCTCATGAGGAACGTGACCGCGAAGGTCGCGCTGTAGTTGATCAGGGCCGCAAGGTTGGAGAAAGCGAAGACGGGGTTGCGGAAAAACAGCTCCATGTTCAGGAGCGGGCTCACCGCCTTCTTCTCCCAGACAATGAACAACGCCGCTCCCCCGATGCCGGCAAGGGTGAATGCGATTCCCATCCGCGCCGGCAGCAGCGAGAGGCCGTACATGAGCATGATGAGGGTAATGCCGTACAGAACCGAGCCCGCAAGGTCGAACTTCTCTCCCCGCGCCTCGGCCCATTCGTTTCTCAATTTTGACGCAAGAAGAAAAATCACGAGAGCGCCGATCGGTACGTTCACGAAAAAGATGCTCCGCCAGCCGAGCTGCTGGGTCAGGAAACCGCCGAGCGGCGGGCCGAGGGAGAGCCCGAGGTACACGGCCGCCACGTTGATCCCGAGCACGCGCCCGCGTTCAGCCGCCGGAAACACGGAGGTAAGGATCGCCATGCCGGTCCCGAAGATCATGGCGCTTCCAAACCCCTGAAGAACGCGGAGCGCAATGAGCGCCGATGCGGACGGCGCAAACGCGAGCAGGAGCGACGAGACCGTAAAGACCCATATGCCGTAAGTAAAGATCCGCTTCCTTCCGTAAATGTCCGCCAGCCTGCCGAAGGGCACGAGGAACATGGCGGCGGCAAGCAGGTACGACGTCGGGACCCAGCTCATGTGCACCGCGCCCATCTGGAACTCCCTGCCGATGGCCGGTAGCGCGATGTTGATGGAGGAGACCATGAAGGGCGTGAGGAACGCCGAAAGGGTGGCGATAAGGAGAGCGGACCGCTTCATCGCTGCGTCGTTGGTCATGGTCGGTTTCTCCGGAGCCAAAAACGGGAGCCTCAAAACGCTGCCTGGTAAGTCACTGCCTGAATTTGCCGATGAGATAAAGAATGAGACTGACGATAATGCTGATGATGAGGCTCGTGGCCAGCGGAAAATAAAACGTGAAATTCTCGCGCTTGATCAGGATATCTCCCGGGAGTTTTCCGGAAAAAGGCAGCTTCTGGATGCCGAGCAGGACGAGGCCTGCCACGACGAGCACGACCCCGAGAAGGATCAGGACCCGGGCGAGTTCACCCATTGCCCTGCTCTGTAAAGAAATCGAGAATTTTGCCCAGGGTCGCGCGCATGTCCTTGCGCGGGACGATCATGTCGATCATCCCGTGTTCGAGCAGAAACTCCGCGCGCTGGAACCCGGCAGGCAGCTGCTGTTTGATGGTCTGCTCGATCACGCGGGGACCGGCAAAGCCGATGAGGCTCTTGGGCTCCGCGATGATCAGGTCGCCGAGCATGGCGAAACTCGCCGTCACCCCGCCGAAGGTGGGGTCCGTCAGCACGGAGATGAACGGGAGGCCGGCCGCGCCCAGCCGCGCCACTGCCGCCGAAGTCTTGGCCATCTGCATGAGCGAGAGGATCCCCTCCTGCATGCGCGCGCCGCCCGATGACGCGACTGAGACGAAGGGCGTCCGCTTCTCGATCGCCCGTTCCACCGCCCGGGCGATCTTCTCGCCCACGACCGAGCCCATGCTGCCGCCCATGAAGTTGAAATCCATGACCACGATCGACACCGGCCTGCCGCTGATCCTGCCCTCGCCCGAAATGACCGCGTCCTTGAGCCCCGTTTTCTTGCGGCTGCTCTTGAGCTTGTCCTTGTAGTCCTTGAAATAGAGGAAGTCCCGGGGCGACAGACCGTCCTCCACCTCGAGGAAACTGCCCTCGTCCACCAGATACGGCAGCCGCTCCGAGGCCGAGATGCGGAAATGGTAATCGCACTTGGGGCAGACCTTGAAGTTCTTGTCCACCTCCTTGCGGTAGATGATTTCCTTGCAATTGTCGCACTTGACCCAGAGCCCCTCGGGGATCTTTACCTTCTTGGCGGGCGCCGCGGCCGCGGCGCCCTCGGGTCGTTCTTTTTTAAACCAAGCCATGATTTCTTCTCTCTCGAATGATGATATGAACCGGGGAAACGGAGAGCCGGGGAATGGGAGAAAAACGTGACACCGGTAACAATTCACCGATACTCCGTTTCCCCGTTTCTCCCTTTCATTTCATTCCTTTAAAAGTAATAGGTCTTCCCTTCCTGCAGAATCTTTACGTTTTTCCGTCCCAGTCCCTTCAGTTCGTCGAGCACCTTCTTGTTGTGGACCGGCTTTACGTGGTAAATGTAAATCGGCACTCCCTTGTCGATCCGCGCTTTGGTAAGGTCCTGATGAAGCTGCGCGGGCGTAAAGTGGCCGCTCAGAGTGGCGATGCCGTCGAGACTGTTCGGGAACGACGTATCGACGATGATTGCCGAAAGGTTCTTCGCCTTCGCTGCTTCCTTCCAGAGGCGCTCGTTCGGCCCCGTATCGGCGCTGTAGATGAAAGAGGATTTGCCGTTGCTCACATGAAAGCCGACCGCGGGGACCGGGTGGTTCATGGGGATCGCCTTGACCTTCAGCCCGGCGATGCTCACCGTCTTTCCAACCGGCATCGGCGCATAGGCCAGCACGGGATTTTCCGGCGTCGGGATTTTTGTGAAATCAGGCCAGATGATGCCGTTCATCAGGTGCTTCCGGATCGCTTCGATGACCTCCGGGATGGCCCGGATCTTCACGGGCTTCCTGACGCGGCCGACGATGTTGTCTGCCAGGAACAGGACGGATTTGATGTGATCGAGATGCGTATGACTGATGAGTACGTCGGTGATCCTGCTCTGAGCCTTGATGCCGAGCGCGGCGGTGATCGTGCCCGCATCCAGCATCATCACATCATTGACGAGGAAACCCGGAGGCATGTGACCGATGGTCTCTGAACCGGAGCAACCCAGAATTTTTACCTTCATCCAGACTCCCTTGGTGAGACAAATTCCAAATCGATCTGCGCCCCTTATTCGTCATTCCGGCTTGACCGGAATCCTTCTTTTTTTCAGTGTTCTAAAACCGGTTAGCTTTTAAGCTCGGTATTTGGCCCCTTGCATCTTCATTTCAACCCCACCAGGTCATACACCACAACCGGTTTCTCTTTCCCCTTGACGGTCACGGAGTCGAGCTCAACGGCCCGAACGATGTCCTTGACCTTCTCGTAGGTGTATTCCGATATGATGATATGATTATTATACTTTCTTGTCAAGCCTTCCAGACGCGCGCCGAGGTTCACGTTGTCGCCGATCACCGTGTAGTCCATCTTCTTGCCCTCGGCCCCCATATTGCCCACCACCATCTCGCCGGTGTTGATCCCGATCCCGATGTCGATGACGTACCTGCCTTCCGCCGCCCACTTCTCCTGGAGCTGCTTGAGCCTGGCGATCATGGCCAGGGCGCACCGGGCTGCGCGTTCCGCGTGGTCCGGCTGCCCCACGGGCGCTCCCCAGAGCGCCATGATGGCGTCGCCCACGAACTTGTCGAGCGTCCCTTCGTGCTCGAACACGATCTCCGTCATCGCGCCCAGGTATTCATTCAAAAGGGAGACCACTTCCTCTGGCTGGTGCTTTTCGGAGAAGCTGGTAAAACCCCGTATATCGGAAAAGAGGACCGTGATCTCCTTGCGGTCTCCCCCGAGCTTTGCCTTGCTGGGGTCGCGGATCAACTCGTCGACGATCCGCTTCGACACGTAGCTCGAGAACATTTTCCTGATATCGCGGGCGCGCCGTTCTTCCGTGAAGAACCGGTAGGCGGTCTGGCTCGTGTAGCCGAAAAAAAGCGCGAAGGCGGGATAAACCAGGTTGAACCATATCCCCTTTGAAACAAAGAGGTGGTAGACGAATCCCAGGTAGCCCGCGAACAAGGAGAGAAAGAGCGCCGCGCCGGCCCCCGCGCCGAGCCGGGGAAGCATGACCCCGAGCACAAGCGCGAACAGGAATATCAGGGGCAGGACGCCCGTTTCCGTGCGATGGAGGAAATCGCCCCGCAGAATATTGTCCACGACGCTCGCGTGCTTCTCGATTCCCGCCATGTTGTTCGAAAGGGGAGTGACCCGGAGATCGTAGATGCCTATGGCCGTCGCGCCGATCAGCACGATCTTGTCCTTGAAGGCCCCTGCCGGGCTCCTGCGGTCCACGATATCGGAGACCGAATGGCGGGGGAAAGTGCCGTCCGGTCCCCGGTAGTTGATCAGCATCCTGCTGTGCGAATCGGTCGGGATGACCGTATCTCCCAGGCTCACCGACCCCTGACCGTCAAGAGCGAGGTCCTGCAGCCCAAGCTTGCGGTACAACCGGGCGGCCTGTAGCCCGAGGGGAGCATAATAATCGTCCTGGTATTTGATGGCAAGAAGCTCCCAGCGGAGCGTGCCGTCGTTGTCCGGGATCATATTAATGTGAGCGAGGGATGCCGCGACTGCCGAAAGGCGCTCAAGGGGGGGAAGAACCACTTTGGCAACCAGCGGCGAATAGGGGGGATCCGTATTTTTCATCACCGCGTACGCGGAGGGGATCAGGAAATCCACCTGTTTGTCCGTGAAGCCCGACTCTTTATAGCCCGTCTCGGTAAAATCAAAGTCCATCGAAAGGACCGCTCGACCGTTCTTTCGCATGGCGCGCTGCAGGAGGCCATCGGATTCCACGTTCTCGGACTCCGTAAACAGGACATCGAAAACGACCACCGCGGCGCCCTCTTCCGTGAGTCGGTCCACCACGCGGGCCCAGACGGCACGGGACCAGGGGAACCGGCCGAGTTTGTTGATGCTTTTCTCGTCGATGGCGGCGATCACCGTCTCAGGGCCCGGCGCAATCCTCCCCCGCAGCGAAAACCGCAGATCCAGTGTCTTTTCTTCCAGTCCTTCAAGGAACGGGACGTGCGCCAGATACAGCAGCGAAAGCGCAATCGCAACGATCAGCGCTATAAAGATACCCGCGTGTTTGCCGGTTTTTGGTTTCATCTCGTGTCCGTCCCCTGAACTCGGAACCATGAACTATGAACTCTAGCAGCTGCTGAAAAAGCCTGCTGTCGTCGAACACGCGCCCTGAAGGGTGCGCCTACCATGAATCAATTCAATATATTGAGAATTGGTAGCCGCAGGCTTTAGCCTGCGAAAATAGGTTTTCAACAACCTGCTAAACCACTGTTTTTGTCAGATTCAGGATCGCCTTGAGGTAGTCGGATAGAAGGATTTGCCTTTGGCGGCGCTGGATCCTTCCCGGTGAGGAATGCGGTCGAAGGGGCCGCATCCCTGCGTGCAGGAGGGGCGTAAGCACGCACCTCGATTCGATGCCGTTTGCCTTCCTTGCGCTAATCGCCGTGCCCCGCAAGGACCCCCTGCTTCAGCGCCTTTACGAACGCCACGGCCTTTTCAACTAGCTCCGGGGAATTGCCGTACTCCTCGATCACCTTTACCAGCGCGCTGCCCACAATCACGCCGTCCGCGCCCCAGTGGGCGATTTGCGCCGCCTGGTCAGGCGTGGAAATGCCGAAGCCGACGGCAACAGGTTTGTCCGTTACGGCCTTGATCTTCCTGAGCGATCCTTCGACAGAGCCTTGTATCCCGGCGCGCGCTCCGGTCACGCCCGTGAGGGACACGTAATAGACAAAGCCCTGGGCGACCCTGCAGACGAGCTTGATCCGGTCCTCCGTGCTCGTGGGGGCAAGCAGAAAAATCGTGTCCAGACCCGCCTTTTTCGAAAGGGCAATGAGCGTGCCGGCCTCTTCCGGCGGAAGGTCCGGCAGGATAACGCCGTCGAGACCGGCGGCGACCGCATCGTGAACAAAGCGCTCTTCCCCGTAGTGGAAGATCAAATTATAGTAAGTCATGAGGATAAGCGGTATCTTGCTCGTCTTCCTCACATCGGCGACAAGGCCGAGCACGTCGGCGATGCTCGTGTGGTTTTTGAGCGACCGGATGGCCGCCTTCTGGATCGTCGGACCGTCCGCGAGGGGATCGGAAAAGGGCGCGCCGAGTTCGATGACATCGCAGCCCGCCTTTTCCATCTCGAAGATGAGAGTCTTAGTCGTAGAGAGGTCCGGGTCCCCTGCCATGATATAGGGGATGAGGGCCGTTTCATTCTTTTTCTTGAGCCTGTTGAAGGTATTTTTTATCCTGGACATAATTGCTGTTCATCCTTAATAAGCAGCCGGTCTATATCTTCCCTCCCCGGAATCGATCCTGGATCTTGATTGTCCGCTTACTATATCCTTTGCGGAGCACATTTACCATATAGAGCCACTGCAGGCGTAATGCAACGGGTTTCTTCTGATATCGCTCAAGAATTTCATCACTAAGGTAATACCGAAACCCGGCGCTTTTATTTTTTCCCATTCTTTACCTTCTTCAGATATTGAATATCGGCTTTATCCAACTCTCGGCCGGCCGCGTGTTTCATCTTA
>JAXIPA010000018.1:0-48776 GCA_045403145.1 Nitrospirota bacterium
CCAGCAGACCGAATTTCCCGATGTCGTCAACGGCGATCATCTGGAGCGCCGTGTCCGGCTTCAGTCCGATTCTCAGGTTTCCCTCCAGGAGCCCCGGCAGGAAAGATGGAGAAGTGAAGTTGTCCATGAAAAAAACCGGCCGGAGGATCGTATACGAAGGAAACTTGAGTGCGCGCACGGCCTGCTCGATCCGCCATTTATTTTCAAAATGCGGAATGCCGGTGTTCCGATGCGCTGAGCCCACCGAGGAATAGACAAAATGAGCCACTCCCTTTTTCCTGGCGAGCTCCGCGAGGCGTTTCCCCTGCTCCTCTTCCCGCTCCACGCCCGCCTCCCAGGTGTTCTGCACGGAATATACACCCCATACACCCGACAGCGCGCGCTCCAGGGATTTCACGTCATCAAGGTCCCCCTGGACAACCTCCGAGCCGAGCGCCTTGAGGACCCCGGCCTGCTCACTGTCCGGTCTTCGCGTCATCGTCTTCACTTTATATCCGCTCTTGAGCAGATGCCGGGCAACGGCGCCGCCCTGGTTTCCCGTCGCGCCTGTCACGAGAATTATGTCCCTGTTTTTATCCATGATCGCTACCTCCCTTTCATCCTGAAAAAATATTTTGCCGCGAAGCAGGCTCTTACGCCGCCCGCCGCAAAACCCTGTTGGGCGTTACCTTCGCAACGCGCCCGCACTGCCGCATCCACTCCGTCACCAGTTCGGCGACCCGTTCCGGATTGTCTTCCTGCAGGAAATGGAGGCCGAGACCGAAGTCCTTGATGATAAGCTGCGGAAGTATTTTTTTTAGGCTCTGGAGATGATGCTCCGTGTTTTTCGAGACAACGGCCCCCGGTGACGCCTTGATCCACAAGACAGAGCACTTCAGGCCGGGCAATTTCCGTTCGAGATCGTCGAAGAATGCGGCGCTTTCCGCCGGACTTCCCTCTATCGGAAGAAGCTGCGGAAATGCCCGCACCGCCCGACGCGAGCCCGCGGTAGGGAACGGCTCCCGGTACCGGCGCATGACCTCGTCGGTCATGTGGTCCTTCCGCACGACCGACCCGCGCAGGACCCTGTCCACGAAGGTGTTCATGATCTGGTTCAGGACAAAACCCAGCGGTGACCGAAACAGCCGAAAGCCCGTCTGCCATTTCCCGAAATCCTTCCATGTCATATTCCAGAGAAAAGTCTCCATGAGAGCCACGCCCTGCACGGTTCCGGGATTGTTGACGGCGAAGGCGGCGCCGAGCGGTCCGCCCCAGTCATGAAGCACAAGAATAAGATTGCCGAGCCCGAGCTTCTCGATGAATCCGGCGACGATATTATAATGCAGCCGGACGGTATACGTCACATCCCGGGGCTTGTCAGATTTTCCGAAGCCTAACAGGTCGAGGGCGATTCCCCTTCTTCCCGTGTCACGGGCCACTTTTGAAAGAATATTCCTCCAGATATAAGACGAAGTGGGGTTTCCGTGGATAAACAAGACCGGGTCCCCTTCACCGGCCTCGATGTAATGGACCCGGTAGCCGTCGACAGATGCATACCGGCTCTCAAAAGGATAATCAGCGGATGGCTGTATGATCTTTTTCCCCATTCTTATGTCCATCGCCGCCTCCTTACAGACAAAAACGCCGGGCACCTGAAGCAAAATCCTTCGGCAGCCCGGCGTCTTGATAAAGACCCGTTGCTTTCCGCCCCTTTCTCACGAAAGGCTTGGCTTTATCGGGACATTAATCATCCTCTTATTCTATAGCCTATCATCCTGTTGGGGATGTGTCAAGTTGAGATGAGATCGCGGGTGACGAACCATGCTTAATATGCGTTCCAGAGACATTTCCCTACGACCTTATGCCTAACCCGTACACACTGGATCATTTTGTGCCAAATATTCATCCCGTTTCGGGAATAATTATTATGCTATACTTAGTGGTGATTCGGCCGAAGATTCTCTGGATGCATTCGGAATATCCACACCATTAACCGGAAAGGAGGTGAAAACGGAATGAACGGATTGAAAATCGTTGCACTGGTGATTATCGTCATGCTGGCCTCATCCGCGGTATTCGCAAAGCATCACACGCCGGAAGAGCGCGGTAAGACGCTTTTCAACGACCCGAAACTCGGGGGCGGGACCGCGGACAAGGCCTGCGGCACCTGCCATCCCGACGGCAAGGGACTGTACGGCGTTGCCGAGAAAATGGAGTGGAAGAACCCCGGCGGCACGTTCAAGAACCTTGAGGAGGCGGTGAATACCTGCATCGTCATGGCGCTCAAGGGCAAGCCACTGGACGTGAAGTCTGAGCAGATGAAGGACCTGGTCTCCTACCTGAAGTCCCTCAAGAGCAAAGGCGCTGAAACGCCTAAAAAGAAGGCCCCGGTCGGCTGCTGATGCTGCTTTCATCGGGCGGAGAGGATCATCCTCTCCGCTTTTTTATCTTCCTGCACCCTTCCCCTTCCGGGACCCGGGCTCGTGCTTGCGATTTCAGGACCATCCTGTATCTCCCCCTGCCTTTTTCCGTGAAAACATTCAGCTAAAATATTGTATGCTTACGGTAGAGACTGGGTATGGAGGGCGTCATGGCTGACGAAGTTGTTATCATAAGCGCAGTGAGGACCGCGATCGGTAAGTTCGGCCGGTCCCTGAAAAATATTTCCGCACCGCGACTCGGCGCCCTCGTGATAGCAGAGGCAGTGAAGCGGACAGGCCTTCGCGCGGACCAGGTCGATGAAGTAATCATGGGCAATGTGCTCTCAGCGGGTCTGGGCCAGAACCCGGCCCGTCAGGCCGCAATCCATGCGGGGATTCCCGTTGAAACCGGTTCTCTGACCATCAACAAGGTGTGCGGCTCAGGCCTGAAGGCGGTGATGCTCGCGGCCCAGGCCATAAAAGCGGAAGACACGGACATCGTCGTCGCAGGCGGTATGGAGAACATGAGCGCCGCCCCCTTCCTGGTCAGAAACATCCGGTGGGGACTGAAGTTCGGCGATCTTTCAATGGTCGATTCCATGCTCCATGATGGCTTGTGGGACGCGTACAACAACTTTCTGATGGGGATGACCGGAGAACGAATAGCGGAAAAATACAACATCTCACGCGAGGAATCGGACAGTTTCAGCCTGGAGAGCAACCGCAGGGCAGCGCGCGCCATTCATGAGGGCAAATTCCGGGAAGAGATCCTGCCTGTCGATGTCGAAGGGCGGTCCTTTGATGCAGACGAATGCGTTCGTGATGACGCCACGATAGAAAAACTTGCAGCGCTTCCTCCCGTGTTCAAGCAAGACGGCATCCTGACGGCGGGCAACAGCTCGAAACTGAGCGATGGCGCCGCCGCACTGGTTGTCGCTTCAGCCCGTGCAGCCCGGACAGCGGGAATTGAACCGCTGGCGCGCATTGTAGGTTATGCCACCGGGGGGACGCGACCGGAGGACGTGATGGAGGCCCCCATCCCGACAGTAAAAAAACTCCTTGCACGGACCGGATACTCCATCGACGACATGGACCTGGTCGAACATAATGAAGCCTATGCCCCTGCCTCTATCGCGGTCGCACGGGCGCTGGGCATCGATCCACAGAAATTGAACGTCCACGGCGGAGCTGTCGCTCTTGGACACCCCATCGGGTGCAGCGGGGCAAGGGTCCTTGTGACACTGGTCCATGCCTTAAAAGAAAAGGGGCTCAAACGGGGGCTCGCCACCCTTTGCCTGGGCGGCGGCAATGCCGTGGCGATGGTTGTAGAAAGGTAGAAATGCTCGCGGACCTGCGTCTTGTCAACAGATGAGAGGATTGCGAGACAGACATAAGCTCGTGACATGATTTACCACATAACTCAAAGTCTTTCCTCTGTGTCTCAGTAACTTTGTGGAATATTTCTATTATGCGCTCTCGATGAACAGCGACGCAGGGTCTTCGAGATAGCCGACGAGCTTCGTCAGGAACTTCGCCGCTCCCGCTCCGTCGTTCACCCGGTGGTCGAAGGTTAGGGAGAGCGGGAGGACCTTCCGGATGACGATCTTACCTGCCTTGACCAGGGGCTTGTCGGAAATCCTTCCGGTGCCGAGGATCGCCACGTCAGGATAGTTGATGATCGGGGTGGCGAACGTGGCGCCGAAGGCCCCGTAATTCGTGATGGTGAACGTGCTCCCCTTCAATTCCTCGAGCTTTACGGTCCGCTCCCGCGCCTTGCGGCCGAGTTCCTGGAGCTCCACGGCCAGTTCGCGGATCGTCTTTTTCTCGACGTTCCTGACTACGGGGACGATGAGACCGTCGGGCGTATCCACCGCAATCCCGATATTAAAGTATTTTTTCACGACGATCTCCTCGCGGATTTCGTCCATCGAGGCATTGAACGAGCCGAATTCCCCGCACGCGTGCTGAACGGCCTTCATGATAAAGGGCATGAAGGTCAGGTGCACGTCCTTTTCCTTGAGCGGTTTCTTCTCCCGGTCCCGGAGGTCCCAGAGGTCCGTTACGTCCGCCTCGTCCATTTCGGTGACAGAGGCCGTCGTCTTCAGCGCAAACAACAGGTTCTTCGCAATCGACTTTCGCACTCCTCTGATCGCAACCCGCTCGACGGCCCCGTACTGGTCTTCAGCCTTGGGGGGCTGCTTCGACGCCTTGAGCACATCCGCCGCTGTGATGCTTCTTCCGGGGCCGGTGCCCCGGACCTTATCGATGGCTACTCCGTGCTCCTTTGCCAGTGCACGGACCGCCGGCGTGGCAAGTACAACCGCCTCCTCTTCCTCGGGAAGTTCGCCGACCACGGAAACGGACTTCCGTCGCTCTTCCGCGACCGGCTTCTCTTCGGCAGCTTCCTCTTCCGGGAGCTCGCCCACGACGGAGACGGACTTCCGCGGCTCTTCCTCCTCCGGTTCTTCTTTCGCCACCCGTTTCTTTTTCGCCTCCGGCTCCTTCTCGGCGCGTTCCGACTTCTCTGGTTTCTCACCCGCTTCGCCGACGACCATCAACACCTCGCCGACCTTTACCATCTCTCCTTCATCGCGGGAGAGCTTCAGGACCGTCCCCTTTTTCGGAGAGGGGACTTCCACCACGGCCTTGTCCGTCTCTATCTCAACGACGGCCTGGTGCTCCTCGATGGCGTCGCCTGCCTTGACGAGCCACTTCCGGATTTCTCCTTCGGCTATGCCCTCACCCAGATCGGGCAATTTGAAATCGAATGACATGGTCGTGGTCCTTTATCCTCTCATAAAAGATGTCATTCCCGCAAGCAAAGCGCGTCGGGAATCGTAGTCAAAAATCAAAGACGATTCCGGGCAAGCCGGAATGACGTCAAAAAAGACTTTGTTAGTACTGCATCACCGACTCGATGCCCTTCCGGATCCTTTCGATCGTCGGCACGAAGTAATCCTCGAGCTTCGGCAGCGGCATGACGACGTCATACCCTGTGACCCTGATGATCGGCGCCTTGAGATGAAGCATGGCATGCTGGGCGATCGTCGCGGAGAGCTCTGCACCCAGTCCGCACGTCTCGGGCGCTTCATGGACGATCACGACCCTTCCCGTCTTTTTCGCCGACTGGAGCACGGCCTCTTCGTCAAAGGGGGAAAGCGTCATCAGGTCGATCACCTCGGCGTCGAACCCTTCCACGGCCTGCAGCGTCCGCTGAAGCATGCTCCCCCAGGCGATCAGGGTGACTGCCTTCCCTTCTCGCGCAATCCGGGCCTTTCCCAGAGGCACGGTATAATCGATTTCGGGAACGTCCTCCTTGATGAGCCGGTAGAGTCTTGTCGGCTCCAGGAACACAACGGGGTCCGGGTCCCTGATGGAGGAAAGGAGCAGTCCCTTCGCGATGCGCGGCGACGACGGGACGACGACCTTCACGCCCGGCATCTGGCAGAAAAGCGCCTCCGAGCTTTCCGAGTGGTGCTCAAGCGCCTTGACGCCTGCGCCGTAGGGGGTGCGGATAACGAGGGAAGAGGTGAATCTTCCGCGCGAGCGAGACCGTAAGCGCGTCGCGTGTGAGAACAACTGTTCGATTGCGGAGTAGATGAAACCCATGAACTGGATCTCCGCCACCGGCTTCAAACCGTAGGCAGCCATTCCGATGGCGGCGCCCACGATCCCCGTCTCGGCGAGTGGAGTGTCCACGACGCGCTCGGGGCCGAAACGCGTAAACAATCCATCAGTCACCCGGAATACCCCGCCGTCCTTTCCCACATCTTCGCCCAGGACGACCACGTCCTTGTCCCGCTCCATCTCTTCCCTGAGCGCAAGGTTCAGGGCCTGGACCATATTCATCGTCGCCATATCAGAAGTCCTTCAACTGTCTCGTCTGCCTCTGTGAGAGGCTGGCGTAGGTGTAGGTGAACTGGTCCCGCGGATCAGGCGGTCCCGCGGACTCGGCTGTCTTGACCGCTTCGTCGACCGCGGCCTTTGACCGCGCTTCGAGATCTTTCTGGTAATCGTCCGCCCAGAGGCCCTTTTTCTCCATGAACAGCCTGAGTCGCAGGATGGGGTCCCTGGCCTTCCATGTCTCGTTCTGTTCCTTCGACCGATAGCGGGAGGCGTCATCTGCCGTCGTGTGGTCCGCCATCCTGAAGGTGTCGCATTCTATCAGGGTCGGGCCGCCCCCCTCCTTTGCCTTGCGGACGGCGTCCAGCGTGGCCTTGTACACGGCGAAGACATCGTTGCCGTCGACCTGAATGCCTTCAAAACCGTAGGCATAGGCCTTCTGGGCGATGGTCTTTGAGGCGGTCTGCCTATCCCGCGGCACTGATATCGCCCATTGATTGTTCTGGCAGAGGAAAACGACGGGAAGCTTGAACACGCCGGCCATGTTCATTCCCTCGTGGAAATCCCCCTTCGAGCTGCCGCCGTCTCCGAAATAGACGAGAGCGGCGACCCGGTCTTTCCGGCATTTCGCTGCCATCGCCGCGCCCACGGCGTGGGGGACCTGCGTCCCCACGGGAATGCAGAGTGGAAAGATGTTGAGATTATCAGGGATCTTCAAGCCCCGTTCATCGCCGCCCCAATATTGAAAAAGCAGGTGCATGGGAAAGCCCGCTGTTATATAAGCGCCGGCCTCCCTGAATGTGGGGAATATCCAATCCGACTTCTCCGCGGCAAGGGCGCTTCCCACCTGCGACGCCTCCTGCCCCAGCAGGGATGGGTACGTGCCGAGCCGGCCTTCCCGCTGCAGGTTGAGCGCGCGCTGGTCGAAGGTCCTCGAAAGGACGAGAAGCTCGTACATTTTTTTTATTTCATCATCGGAGAGCGGAGGCGCAAGAGCGCTGTCAGCGTTTCCCTGCGCGTCAAGGATCTCGAGGCGCTTGACCTGGAAGGATTCCACGATATGTTCCGGCATACAGTCCCACTCCTTTTACGTCTAAGTATATCATCTTCTTCTGAGGAGTTTTATGATGGGTGAAAAAATACAGGCGGGCTTGACGCGAGTGCCCCTTTTATGAAGCGATGAGTGTGTAGTCGGTCACGACCTCGACGTTGCCCTTCATCATCGCCCACACGGGACAGACCGACTCGGTGAGCTTGATTGCTTTTTGCATGTGCAGGTCTTCGGTATCCCTGGAACTGATGATAAATTCAAGATAGATCTTCTCGAGTGAGGTCGGGGGCTGGTCACGCCTTATGCCTTTGGCATTTACCTTGAACCCGGATATGTTCTTGTCCATCTTTCGAAGGAGATACACCAGCGTCGTACCGCTGCATGCGGCAAGGCTCATGAGCAGTCCTTCAAGACCGGTGTACCCCTGCCCATTCGCCAGCGGGGCACTGTAGTCGAAAGTCACCGCCGGATTTGACCTCACCCGCCGCCGCGCATTGGACCTTTTCATCCGTTGAATGAACCATAACTTCCAGTTGTTCGGCCATCGGAACTCCTTTCAATGAGTTTCTTAACGTCTCTCATGGCAATAGTAAAAGTGTAACTGAAAGGCGGAGAGTCAATTTAAAACAATAAAAAAGCCCTCTGCCGTGTTTCAGGCAAAGGGCTTTAAGCAGCGCCAGACAGACATTCAGCTTCGGTATCAGTTCTTCTCTATACCAGTCACCCCTGGGGATTAAGGCCTCGCTGGCGATGTATGAAACTACGGTAATGGTACGGATGCTGCTTACTGGAAAAAAATAGACGAGATAACTGCATTTTCCCGTCTAAGAATGGGCTTTCTCGCATGAAAGTCTTCAAATGGGTGACCCCTAAGAACCTCTAATGACTTACCCGAGAGGCTCAGGATTCCATTGCATTCCACCCAGGCTATGTTAGCTAAGGCAACGTGGTAGTTACGCCTGCTCCCCCTACGATCACAAACCGCGTCCCGGACCACGCTACACCAAAGAGGGGATTTGCGAGCCCCGATATTTGGGCGGTCCAGGTGACGCCATCCGGTGACGAAAAGATATTGTTGGTGCCGGAGCTGATATATCCCACGGCCAAGAGTCTGGTACCGGATGAGGCCACGCCGAAAAAGCCCATCGTCGCCCCCGAAGTCCGGGGTGTCCATGCAATGCCGTCTGGAGAGGTGGCGATGTAACCCAGAGAGGTGCTGTTGCCTCCCACGGCCACAAACTGGGTTCCAGACCAGGTCACGCCGAAGATATCATTTGTTGCAGTCGATGCGATGACTTGCGGCGACCATGTGACCCCGTCCGGAGAGGTGGCGAAGACAATACCTGGTTGTCCTCCCACTGTTCCTGCTCCCGCCGCCAAAAACTTTGTCCCAGACCAGGTCACGGCGTTTAAAAACAAATTAACGGGTCCCGTGGTGAGTGGCCGGGAAGTCCAAGTGATGCCATCAGGGGAGGTGAGGATGATTGAGCTGCCGACGGCGGCGCACTGGGTATTGGAGCAGGTGATCCCCTTGAGGGCATTGGCGATTCCCGAGGGTCGAGGTGTCCAGGTCAAACCGTCCGGAGAAGTCAGAATAGTCCCCGAGGCGCCCACGGAAATAAATTGTGTTCCCGACCAGGCGACGCCGTACAAGATAATGTCAGTCCCCGATGTGCGGGAAGTCCATGTGACGCTGGTGGGAGAGGTCAGAATCGTTCCGACATTACCAACGGCGACACAGAGAGAGGTAGAACAGGCGACCGCATTTAAATTACTGGACGTTACGGAAAGTGCTGTTACTGAAAAATTGGTGTTAGAAATAACGCTTCCGCCGGAGGTGTTGACGGTAATCGGGCCGGTAAAAATGGCCATAGAAGGAATAGTGATGACGATTTGCGTGCTTGATACGCTAACCACCGTGGCCTCGAGGCCATTAATCGTAACGGTAACGACCGCTGGGAAATTGGTCCCCGTAATCGTAACCGTCGCGCCAGGAGCGCCACTCGTAGGCGCAAAACTGGAAATCGTTGGAGTTGCGGTACCGCCACCCTCTTGAGTAGGAGAGCAGCTGGAGGTTAAAATGTAAGTCTGGCGCCATTGTTCGCATTCCGTCAATGAGGCAAACGGGCCCGTAGTTCCGCTATATCCCCCCATGACAGTTGCGCACTGAGAGCCGATGCAATACCAGTTTGCATAATAGGCGGTGGCGTTGCCACTGCCGGGGCCGCTGCCTCCCCCACCTCCCCCGCCGCCACACCCTGAAAGCAGAGCTACAACGACAATCGAGAAAACTGCGGGTATTGACCTCAAAATAGCCAATAAATTCATTTTCAACTCCTGATTAACTTCAAAGGAAATTTTGTTTTCTGGCGCCTTCTCAATGCACTTCGTATCGTCTGTCACTATACGGGGTAAACCCAGGAATAGCTATAGCTATAATTCATGCATGCCGGAAAGGCAAACAGGCTTTTTTTTAACAGTATTGCCTGCTATGCGACCACGCTGAGGTTCTCATCATCTCTAGTGTACTCCCGCGCATGATTGTCTCACGCAGTGAGAACAATGATGACGAAGCCTGCGAACATCAACAAGGCCCCGAAAATGCGCTCCCTCATGTGCCGTTCGCCGAAAAGAAGAAGGCCGTAGACCACGCCGAACAGAAGGCTCGTACGCCTGACCGCGACCATGTATGCGACGTTAGCCATGCTGACGGCGTAGAAATGCGATACCGTTGCCGTGGCGTCGAACAGCGCCGGAAGCAAGGCAAGGCGGAAGTTGTCCTTGATAAGGACCGGCAGTCTATTCGTCCCGCTCTTTCTCGCCATGACCGGGAGCAGGCAGATCGCCAGCGCGGCAAAGTACGTCGTCCCGAAGAAGGAGGCCGACGAGTGGTCCACGCCGATCTTTCCAAGGGCCGACGTCATGCTGTAGATGCACGCGATGATCAGCATGAAGAGCGAGCCCCGCTCACGAGCGATTGCACGGAGCGGTTCAAGGAACCCGGCGCGCAGAGCCGACAGGTTCAGCGTATAGCCGCCCAGACCGACAAGCGCGATGCCGATCCCGCCGGGAATGGATACGGGCTGTCCGACGAGCACGAAGGACATGATGATCAGGAAGACCGGCGTCACAGCGAGAAAGGGAAGCGAGAGGCTGAGCGGGGAAATCCTCAGCGCCTTGTAGTACAGAAGAATGGCTGCGATGTCCAGCGGCAGGGCCGCAAAAAAGGCGGCAAAGAACGCGCCGTCGATCTTCGGCAGGGGGCCCGACAGCAGCAAAGCGGCGAAAAGAGCGGGCAGGGCAAAGACCACCCGGAGCCAGGCTATCACGTACTCGTTTTCGTGCGTGATGACCCGCTTGGTGAGTGCGTCGCTCGTCGCGAGGCTGAAGGCGCTGATCAGGGCAAGAATGATCCAGGTTTCCATGACGACCCGTTCACGGCATGCCGCGCCGATTCCATACCTGGATGGCGGAACCTCGTTGAAAAAGCTCGCGCCATATTTCGGACGACTTCTTTTCGAAGATCGAGCCTGCATCGGCGCTGACAATGAGCCAGTCCCCTCGCGATAACTCCCAATCAAGCTGCCGCGGCATCCAGCCCGCGTATCCGGCATATATCCGCAATTGCTTTTCCGTCTTGTGCGAGCCGAGCATGCGCTCCAGAGTGTCCATACTCGCACTGACGTAAACGTTTCCGAACACACGGCCCGACTCTTCCGGCTTTTCACCGGACCGGATAAGCATCAGCATCCGATGGCCCTCGACGGGCCCGCCGTAGTATACGACGTCGGCCCGCTCCCTGAGGCCGGGTACCGGCGGGAGCACCTCGGCAAGGGGCACCTTCGTGGGCCGGTTGATGATGAGACCGATCGCGCCTTCGGCGCTGTACTCGATCAGCAGGACAACGGTCTCCCGGAACCGGGGATCGGCAAGATTACGGCCGGCAACGAGAAATTTCCCCTTGCCCGGCAGGTCGTCACTGAGGGGGGCCAACTCAGGCAGTGCGGGTGCATGGGATTTGCTGACCGTCGACAATCCGGCATCCGCCCGCGCCGGCTCAGTGCCGGCAGGGAAGAATGCCGGAGCGACGACGCTCGCCGCGGCGACGATCAAAGCGAGCAACAACACTGTTCGCTTTGATCTGCTATTTACGGATGGAACAAACATATTCGCACTTTGGGCGTTTTTTTCATGCTGTTGTGCTATTTCACATCGAGATTTCTCGATAATCAAAGAATATTCCAGATTACTTTAAAACGCAAGGGGATTTCGGCAGCAAAAAAGCCCTTCGCCATCTTTCAGGCGAAGGGCTTTTCAATTGAGGTAAATCAGACGCCGACGCGGTCGACTCGGTCTATATTACACGTTCTCCGCCATCTCCCACACGCCGCAGGGGCAGATACCCGAGCAGAAGCCGCAGCCGATGCACTTGCTTTCATCCACCACGTACTCGAAGGACTTGTTCGGGAGCTTCCTTCTCGTAATGGCGCCGTAGTAGCAGGACTGTTCGCACATGCCGCAGTCGCGGCAGGAGCCGCAGGACATGCAGCGGTCCGCCTCCTTCTTCGCTGAGAACTTGACGTCGCTCAAGCGGCATACTTCGTAGTACTGGGTCTTGACCTTCTCGTAAGGGATCATGCGCCGCTCTTCGGGCACGTAATCCGTGTTCATCAGGAGCGTATGCACCTTGTCCGCGGCGACCTTGCCCGCTCCGATGGCATGGGTCACGAGGCCCGGCTTGGTCGCATCACCGATGGCGAAGACCTTCACGTCCGAGGTCTGGCCCAGATCGTTCACGGTGATGTAGCCCCGGTCCGTGTTGATGGACGGCGGCAGGAAATCAAGCACCGGCTTGTCACCGATCGAGACGATCACGAGGTCCGCGTCGAGCGACGTGCCGTCCTTGAAGAAGATTCTCTTCGCTTTCGCGTCGTACTTCTCCGTCAGCTTCGGGTACAGCACCTGCGTGCCCTTGGAAGAAGCGAGTTCCATTTCCTTGCCGAACGCGGCGGGCTTCTGCACATCAACGGCGATCACGGACTCCGCACCGTGGTCATAAGCCTGGCACGCGATGTCCATGCCCACGTTGCCTGCGCCGATCACCACCACCTTCTTGCCCTTGACGCTCCGGGGTTTGCCGAAGTTGATCTCCTTGAGGTAATCGATGCCCTTGACCACGTCCTCATGCCCCGGGAAAGGGATAACGCGGCCTTCCTGTGCGCCCACGGCGATGATCACGAGGTCGTGGTCCTTGTAGATGCTCTCGAACTTTTTCTTGTCTACCTTGACGCGGGTCTGAACGTTCACGCCGATTTCGGCAAAACGCGCAAGTTCCTTGTCCAGGATCTTCTTGGGCAGACGCTCGCGTGGAATGCACATCTCGAGCTTGCCGCCGATCTTGGGAGACGCTTCGTACAGGTTAACGGTGTGACCCTTGAGTCCGAGCTGCCAGGCAGCGGACAAGCCGCCCGGTCCCCCGCCGATGACGGCGACGCTGCTGCCTGTTGACTTCGCCTTCTTCGGTGCTTTTAAGTTCAGCGCAGCAGTGCCGTATTCCTTGATGTTCAAGGGCTCGTCCACCCTGCCGCGCGTGCAATCCTGCATGCAGAGGTTCGGGCAGACCGTGCCGCAGACCGTTGCCGGCAGCGGGCTGTACTGGAGCACGAGGCTGAGCGCCTCCGCGGTCCTCCCCTGCCGGATCAGGGCCGCGCGCTTGTGCGAGGGGATGCGCGACGGGCAGGCATAGGCGCAGGGCGGAAGGTACTGGTCGTTCTTCCAGACCGGCATCCAACGGCGCTCTTCGCCAGTGGTGATGTAGGGAAGCACGGAGCGGTCGTGGGTGAGATAGGCGCCGAACATGCCGCCCTTGCCCACTTCCTTCTCCCACACGTTCAAACGGAACTCGGTCAAGCCCATCTTGAGCTTGCCCTTTGCCTTGTTTTTTTCAGCAGGCGTAAAGGCGATGAGTTTCTTCCAGGCGCTGATATCTTTCGTGAGCTCTTCGAAATGGGACATGCGGTCAATGGCCGTGAGGAACGGCTTCATGTTCGTGGTAAGCCATTCCCAGTCCTGGGGGGTCAAGTCCACGAGCCTCACGTCAGCCTTGCTGTATTCCTTGATGGGGCCCCTGAAATAGATCGTGCCGCCGACCATGCCCACGGAGGGACGGTAGCCTAAAATATTCTCGGGCTCGCGGGGATTGACACCGCAGACCACGGCAATGCCGCCTGCCTTGAACTCGGCAAAGGAGTCGCCCACGTTCCGGAAATACCAGGACTCCAGATCGGGAAAACGCGGGTTCTTCTTGGTCATGGTGTCGCACCGCGCGCCGCCGCCGCCCTGGACATAGAGCTTGCCCTGGGCGCCCGCATTGTGCGCGCCGTTCGCCACGTCGCCAAGGACCGTGATAGTCGCGCCGCAGTTGAGCCAGCCCGTATCGTCGGACGATGAGCCCTTGATCACGATCTCGGTGTTGTCCATGCCCATGCTGCCCACGCGCTGACCGGCCGTGCCTTCGATAGTCACCCTAACCTTTTCACCGCGCGGCCATATCCTGCCGCCGATGCCGTGCTGGCCGTCGGCCTTGACCGTGAGCTCCTTGGCCCCGTCCTTTACGGCCTTCTGGACCTGCTCTTCGAGGTCTTTGGAGGAGACCCGTTTTCCGTTAACATTACCCTGAATGATCATTATTTTAACCTTTTTTAGCCACAGAGAGCACAGAGCACACAGAGGAAATCTTAAAATTAAATCTTGAAGATAAATTCATTTTTCTTTCTCTGTGCCCTCTGTGTCCTC
The DNA here is from genome assembly GCA_045403145.1 of Nitrospirota bacterium. Taxonomy (GTDB): domain Bacteria; phylum Nitrospirota; class UBA9217; order UBA9217; family UBA9217; genus JAJYKN01. The sequence continues at coordinate 14,089 of JAXIPA010000018.1, forward strand.
TGTGGCAAAATGTTTTAGCTGTTGATTTTGTCTTTCTAGCATACATAGCTGATAGAAAGCCGGTCCGCGATCTCCTTGTCGTTCACACCCAGGGCGTCGGACATGCCGATGGGAAGCTCGGTGCTCCGGCCCAGGGGCGCAAAGATTTTCTTCAGTTCCACGTCGGCCGCTTTGAACACCTCGACGACCCGCTCGGCCACTTTATCGGGATCGAGCCGGCGATACAGCTTGGGATCTTGTGTCGTAATGCCCCGCGGGCACTTGCCTAGGTTGCAGACGTTGCAGCGGTTGTATTCGTCGCCGAAGCAGCCTGCCGCGGTCTGCATGATGTACTTGCCGATGTCCACCGCGGAAGCTCCAAGCATGATCAGGGCCGCAGCATTCGCTGCGAGATTGCCGCCCTTGCCCACTCCGCCTGCGGCGATCAGGGGGAGCTCGTTCTGCTTGCCCTGCTTCACGAGATCGAGGTAGCAGTCCCGGATGTTCGATGCGATGGGATGGCCCATCTTGTCCATGGATACGTTGTAGGCCGCGCCGGTGCCGCCGTCCTCGCCGTCGATGCAGAGGGCCGCGGCATAGGGGTTCCGGGCGAGGTTGTTCAGGACCGCGCGGGCCGTCTTGGTGCCGGAGATCTTCGGGTAGACCGGCACGCGGAAGCCCCAGGCCATGGACATGGACTGGATCATCTTGGCCACGGCCTCTTCGATGGAATATTTCGTCTGGTGCGTGGGCGGAGAAGCCAGGTCGACGAACTGCGGCACGCCGCGGATCTTGGCAATGAGCCCCAGCACCTTATACGCCTGGAGCAGCCCCCCGTCTCCCGGCTTTGCGCCCTGTCCGTACTTGATCTCGATGGCCGCGGGATCTTCTATCATGTCCGGAAGCGCGCGGATGATCTCGTCCCAGCCGAAGTAACCGGATGCGATCTGGAGGATGAAGTATTTCATGTAACGTGATTTCAGGATGGAAGGAGGCATGCCGCCTTCGCCCGAGCACATGACCACGGGCAGACCTTCCACTTCGTTTAAGTACGTGATGCCCATGGCAAGGCCTTCCCACATGTGCGGTGAGAGGGCTCCGATGGACATGCTGCCGATGCGAATGGGGTAGATCTCCCTGACCGGCGGGATGAAGGTATGGCCGGTGATTGAAAGCTTGTCGCCTTCAACCTTGAGCGGAAGCTGCTCCGCGGGAAGGTTCCTGCCTAAGAGCGTTCTGATGCGGAACTCATGGCGTCCCGCGTCAAGAGCCGGGTCGGTCAGCATCGAGATGCGCGTGAACTTGAGCTTGTCCAGTGTCGACTGTGACGGATCGTTCCTTCGGCCGCCGCGCATGAAGGGAATGCCGCCCTTGTTCTTGAAGTGGTAGAGCTTGTGCTGGAAGTTATATTCCGGAAATATCGCGTCCGTGGGGCAGACGAGGGAGCAGGTTCCGCAGCCGATGCAGTAGCGCTCGATCTCCGTGACCTGGCGCACCACATGGGTCAGCCTGCGCGTGACTTTCGGTTCGGGGCTTGCGCCTTCGGACGACACCACCCGTTGGGTGTAGACCGCGGCCTCGATGGACTTCATGGGGCAAACGGCGGTGCAGCGGCCGCACCGGGTGCAGCGGTCCTCGCGCCATTGGATGATATAGGGAAGCTCTTTTATCGAGAGCTGATGGTTCTGATCTAACCGTGAAGCTGGTTCCATACCTGCACCTCCTGTGCACCGGGCGCGATGACCACCATTAGCGAGAGCTGATGATTCTTGTCTAGCCGTGGAGCTGATTCCATACCTTAACCTCCCGCGCGCCGGGCGCGATGATCACCATGTCGTACTTCATGGGGAAGATGTCTGTGGTCTTGTCCCGGTCCGGAATGGCGCTGTCCACGCCGCAGACCTCGGACATGAGCGCGTACTTGCCGGGCTTGCCGCCCACCGCGCCGGGCCGGAGCTTCTTCGAGTCCTGCACCATGAAGACCGTGCCATCCGGCGTAAAGCCGATCACGCAGTTCGGTCCGTCGATGCAGAGCGGGCGGAGCGATTTCTTGAGGAGCTTGAGTGCCGGCGCGTCGGAGCGGCCTGCGATCTCCGCGTCCTTCATCGGCGTGATGATATCTTTATAGTAATGAAGGGGGTACCCGAGGGACCTGTTCGTGTAGTGCAGGATATGGGTAAACACCTCGGAATCGGAATTGTAGCCCATGTAGCCCGGATTGCCTCGGCCCGTCAAAAACTCGCGGATCGGCACGAAGGCCGTGTTCTCGCCGTTCGTCATCGTGCCGTAACCCTGAATGAAGAATGGATGACAGGCGTAGAGATAGATGGCGTAATTGGTGTTCTGCCTGCCCTGGGCCAGGACGATCTTTGCTTTGAGGCCCGACTTCTCGATGCCGAAGAACTCGCCGAGCTGCAAAGGATCGCCCACTTCCTTGAGCGTCAGCACGTCGGGATAGAACGAAAAGACGAAGAGCGACCCGTCCGGCTCGCCCTTGCACCGGAGCGCAAGTCTCGTTTGCATCAGGAGGTCTTCCTGTTCTTTTTTCGATTTGTCCTTATACGCAGAGGGATAGTCGTAGACCTTCGCGATATAATGCTCGCGGCGCTCCACGCCCGCCACGTTCTTGATGGGCGGCTCCCAGGAGAACTTTTCTGTGAAGCCCTGGGCCTTCATATACTCTTCGAGCATGCCAAGGCCCTTGTTCGAGCAGATGGCGGACAGGGTGGGATATTGCTTGAAATCGGCAAAAGGTCCGGCCATGTCCTTCAGCATGAGCCCGAGACCGGACCCGTCATGGCCTTCCTTCATGGTCTCGAGCGAATGGATGTTCTCCATGGGGGAGATATAGTCGCCCGACGTTATTGCGCTCAAACGGCACATGATTGACTCCTCAAAAAAAATCGCATAGCGCGGAGCGCATGGAGCTCACGGCAACCATCCTGATCGCCCGCCATAGACGCTGTGCCCTATGCTCTATGCACTTTGCGGTATTGCTGTATCGGTGTTTGTTCCGGCGGGAAAACCCTTTGGTTCGGCTACAAACGACCCTCTAACCTTCGCTGCGGTGGTAAAAAAAGCCCCTCAACAGGGGCTTTTGGGCGCGGTAAAACCACAGCTAAACTTAGATAAAATACACCTGACAGTGCACTTGTGTCAAGCCGAAAGTTCGATGCTCCGATGGGATTGAGACGAAGAAAAGGACAGGGAGCGCAAAGACTTGCGCTCCCTGGAAAGGAATGCCGGACCGTTCAGGCCATTATGCTACTTGCAGCTCTTGCAGGTCGAGAAACCGAAGAGCGCATAGGGCGGGCACCAGCCGACGAGGCCCGTCGCAAGGGGTACGATTCCCAGATATGCCCAGGGGGACTGCGGTCCAACAAAGGCAAGCGACATGATTGCGGCCCCTGAGATTATCCTGATCACCCGTTCCACACCACCAATATTCTTTTTCATAATACTTTCCTCCTCAATCTGTTGTCGGCTGTCCGGCGGTATTGCCGCGCCGCTATGTTGACCGTACAATACCAGAAGCGAGGCCTGCCGTCTGTGACTTAGTCACAGAGCAACCGATGGATGATGGGCCTTTTAGTCAGAATGGGAATTATGTTACAATCCCCCCATGGAGACATCCTGGGAGGGCGTAATTCGCTATCACGAAAGAACGAAACACCACCCCCATCACTACGCGCGTTCAGCGGGATTTCTGGACTGGGCGAGCGAGCCCGATCCCTTCAGAAGATATGAAGGCGCCGCCCTGGCAAGGCTCTCGCTTCTGGAGAAGGACCCTGAAGGAACATTCACGGACATGTTTGACAGGAAAGGCGTCGTTGTGAGGCCTTTTCCCCTCGAACGTATCGCCTGCTTCCTTCAATTCTCGCTCGGGCTTTCCGCTTGGAAATCGTACGGAAATAATTCCTGGGCACTCCGGATGAACCCATCAAGCGGAAATCTCCACCCCGTCGAGGGCTACCTGATCCTGCCTCCCCTGCCGGATGACCACCTCTCTGGCGGCGTGTATCATTACAGCCCTTATTCCCACGGTCTTGAAATGAGGGCAGACTTCGACAAGCGGTTCTGGTCCCGGATCATGCGGCATTTTCCCGATGGATTCTTCGTCGGACTTTCCTCCATTCATTGGAGAGAGTCCTGGAAATACGGCGAGAGGGCGTTCCGGTATTCCCACCTCGACATGGGGCACGCCATTGCCGCCCTCAGCTTTTCCGCCGCGCTCCTGGGGTGGAAGGTCTCGTATCTCAATGCGCTGTCGGACCATGAAGTCGAAACCATCCTTGGCTTCACCAAAACCCGCTGGAGGGAATACGAAGGGGAAGAGGCCGGACCCATGCTCTTTGTTCATGAGGCCGGGAAAAATGTGGTCCCAAAGGGTGTTCCTGCGGACATCATCAGTTCGTTCGAATTCCTATCGTTCGAGGGACGGCCAAATCGTCTGAGTTCGCGTCACCGGGACTGGAGCGTGATCGATGAAGTCTCCGGCCTTACAGTCAAACCGCCAACCAGGGAGGAGACATACCGCTACGGAGACCATCCTTTCATTGCGAGACCGGCTGTTCCGTTCACGGCTGCCGAGGTTATTAGAAAACGCAGAAGCGCTCTCGCCTTTGACGGAGAAACAGCCCTCCCTAAGGACGACTTCTTCTCCATCCTCGATATGACACTCCCGCGCGAAAAGCACGCGCCTTTCGATTCGGAAGTGGGAGAGCCCTCTGTCCATCTCCTTATCTTCGTTCACCGGGTAATCGGCCTGGAACCGGGTCTGTACTTTTTATACCGCGGGAAAAAGGATACGGAGGAGATAAGACGGAGATGCCGTCCGGGCTTTCTCTGGGAAAAGACGAGGGAAGCGCCGGAGACACTGCCCCTCTATGTTCTGGAACGGGGCGACTTTCGTTCAAAAGCAGCGGCGACGAGCTGTGACCAGGACATCGCGGGGGATGGGGCCTTTGCGGCGGCAATGATCGCCAGGTTTCGGGATACGATCGAGCATGAACCTCACCGGTACCGTCACCTTCATTGGGAGGCAGGCATGATCGGCCAGGTCTTATACCTTGCCTCAGACGCGCACGGAATGCGGGGAACGGGAATGGGATGCTTCTTCGACGATGTTGTCCACGATATTTTAGGCTTGACGGACAACGCGTATCAGGACATCTATCATTTCGGCGCGGGAAAACCGGTTGAAGACGCGCGCGTCGCCACCCTGCCGCCGTATCAGCATCTGAAGGCTTGAACTTGGGAAGCTGAGAGGATGGGAAGTTGGAAGATGAGTGACAAACCAGCTGCTTCTCTTATCCACTTAATATCTTCCCATCTTCCTACCTTCTCAACTTCCTGCCCTCAGTAGTGTAATCGAATTCCTTGAGAGCCTGACCTCGCCTTTCCTCTCGAAGTCCTTTAGAAGCCGGCTCACCACCTCGCGCGAGGTCCCGAGATCGTTCGCGATCTTCTGGTGCGTGGTTTCAAGGACATTGTTCTCTGATTTTTCGACGAGATACTCCATGAGCCGCTCGTCCATCCTGCCGAAGGCCACTTCTTCCACCAACTCCATCACTCCGGAAAGCCGGCGGCTGAGCAGGCCGAAGACGAAGTCCCGCATCGATTCATGCTCGTCCACCAGCCTGCGAAAGGCCGCGGAAGGGACGAGCAGCATGTCGACGTCCGTGAGCGATACCGCGTTCGCGGGGTAGGACTGCCCTGCCAGGATGCACGAGGCATTCAGAATGCAGGTCTCTCCGGGGCCGATTTCGTAAAGCGTGATCTCCCGCCCGGTCTCGCCGATCTTGAACACCCGGATCTCGCCGGACAGAACGAAGGCGATGGCCTGGCACGCGTCCCCTTCTGTATAGATCTGCTTCCCCGCCGGCATAGCCTGCTGTCTGCTGACAGACAGAAGACCCTCGACGAGGCCGCCGGGGGCGCTGCGAAATACTGTAAATGACTTCAGAAAGTCGTTTTTAGTCATGTTCGCTCTCTGAGCGTCTATCTGATCCTACAAGGTTGAAACGTCCGCGATGACGCGCAATGATCGGCGCGCATAGCCGCGCCGAGTAATTGTCGCTGTCAATCGCGCTGTTAGCTTGCAGGTCTGCGCAATCGTTCATTTTCGTTGGCGGGCACGTATCGGCGCAGATTTTAAGCGCCCCACCGCATGCTCTGAGTATGTCGTTTGCGACCAGCCGATTGTCTGTAATGCCGGCGCGCTGGATGCAGGCCGAGTAGGTGGTGGAGCACTCGCGTACGCAGGCTGGTTCCTTGCTCTTAAGGTCAACTGCCTCAATACTCTGCTGTGGTGTAGCGCCTGCGCAGGCTGAAAGCAAGGGCGCCAAAATAGCAGTGAGAGCTGTCCGACATTTATTCATGTTTTCCCCTCCCTCGTATTCCGCGTCTGGTTGAAGGCTGTGTTATGCTTTCAGTCTTAATCGTTCTATTTCTTTGTTAATGTTTAAGCCGTAATATGATTCTGAGTTTAACTCCTCAACCCACAGTTTACGAATACGTTCGTCCTTATAAAAATATTTCATACCTGCAACCCAGGACCGCCAAACTTCTGGATAAATATAGCCTCTTCGATAAAATAAGTATTCTTCACCGCATAGGTTGAAATAATCGAAAAGCTTATTTGTATCATCATCGTTCAATGGCTTATTCTCTTTAATAATTTTATTCAATTTCTCATTCATGCAGTCATACCTGGCATTAAATTGAACTAATAATTCGTTGATGAACTTGGCTTCGTCCAGCTCCTGTTTCTGGATAAAGTAAAAGAAAGAGAAGAAGCCCCCGATCACGGTGAGAAGGACTTTCCAGTCGACACCTTTCAAATATAATACGGGCAAAAGAATTGTTGCTATCAGCAGTGTGACGATGCCAAATGCAGCAAAATAATACTTATGGATGAACCATTTCAGTTTAATATTCATAATTTATATTTCGAGCATAACGTATTTGATGGGACGAAACCCGCCCTGCCATTTCCGAAAACTCGGAAATGGCAGGATGAAAAATATACTTTTTCGCTCAATAATGTGCCATCTTACAGCCCGAGATTTCGCCCCGACAAATACGGAATTTCGGAATTGGCGGGATGCAATTTCTGCAACTCTCTTGCTGATTGAAAGTCTCAGAAAGACAACGGTTGCTTTATCGCCGCGTCCTTAGATCTTCGTCATTCCTTTATTCTGGCGCCGTGCACCACTTTACTCTGCCCGGTAGATCGCTATTATTCCATCCAATCCCGCTCACGCAGCCATTCCATTGCCCAGGCGACAAACTCTTTTGCATCTTGAAGCGCTTTGTCAGTCTGTACTTTGCTCACATCGGTAAGTTTCGCATAATCTCCGGTTGCCCGAAGTTCGAAAAGCGTGTGGTACATCTTCGACCACTTTTTATCCACTTCCTGGGTTTTAACGAATTCACGGTCAAAGAGGGCAAGAGCGCCGGAATGCTTTGAACTACCGAGCCCTTTGGTGAGGAGAATGGCGAGGGATGCGTAGAATACAGCGTAATAGGCGCGGTTGACCGCGCCAAAGTGCTGATCGATTGCAGAAAGGGCGTCGGCCTGGATGAGCGCATCGTCTGCCTTGCCCAGATTGTGACTGACGAGAGCGAGGGTGTCAGCGTCTTTCATAAAGTGATGCCCTCGCGCATGACCGCCTTGATGAACGGCGACGCCCGAAGGGGGCTGTCCCACACTTCACCCTTTCGGTAAGTCACCGGCTGGATCACCTGCCCGTGATCGAGACCTACTTCCCAGGCTATATCGCTGATTCGCCCCCTGAGTTCCGGGGAATCGGTTTCATCCGGCAGTTCAACGTAAACGTCGATGTCGCTGAGATCCTGCCACTGACCTCGCGCGGCGGAGCCGAAGAGCTTAATGATAGCCTTGGGCGTGATTGCGTGCACCTGCTGGGCGAAGAGCTTGGCAACATTTAACGCGACTGCATCAGCTTCCTTGACCGTGCTCATGGATATTGCCTCCCGGCTTTAACATGATTCTATGTTGATAATATTATAGATTATATCGAAATGCAAGGATGGATTATAAGAGGGGTTAGCATAACCGTCAAAGCTTCTTGCAGACCTCGATAAGGCGGGAAGGATCGTTGACCGGTTCGAAGCATGTGGTCCCTTTACACGGGGTGACCCGGCCGCGGTCATCGCCGTAAACAATCGCCGTATACATCGTCCCGCTCAAAGAGCGTGCGGCGCGCGCAAGCTCGCTTTCCGGCACGGCCTCAACGGTCAGCTTGAACGTGCGGAACGAGGCGTCGAGGCCGCAATAATATGCCCCCGCATGCGCGCCTATTTCGCGCGCAAGATCGACGAAGATACGGAGAGACTGTTCGGCCTTTTGCCGATATTCATTCTTCCCGGTCATGAGCGAGAGTTTCAGAAGCAGCAGGACAGCCAAAGCATTAGCAGCAGGCTGCGGGATGTCCTCCACCCTCTTCATCCTCGCGCCGAGGACTTCCTGCTCCGTATCAAAAAAACCGCCTTCAGCGGCATCATAGAACTTCCCGATGCACGCAGCCATCAACTCATCGGCCAGGGTGAGATACCTCTTTTCAGCCGTTGCCTCGTAGCCGGAAACGAGGGCGTCCACAAGGTGGATGTAATCCTCGAGGAGCGCCGGGATATGTTCCGAGTGCTGCAGATTTCCGTTCACCAGACGCTCCCGAAGGATCCGTTCGAGGCTCTTCACAGCGAATGATTTGATCTCCTCGCTGCCGAGCACTGCATACGCGTGAAAATAGGACCGGATGAGCATTCCATTCAGTGATGGATAAAGCGTCCGGTCGATAAAGGGCGTCTCGCGCCGCGCGCGCGCTTCAAAAAGTTTTTTCTTGCCGCACGCAATGATACGCATGATATCATCACGGGGCCTTCCGAGACTCTTGGCGATCTCTTCCGGTTGCCGAACCAGCGAAAGGACCTTTTTTGAAGGGTCGTGGTGCATGCTGCCCCGGGCGGTCAGCAGGTGCGCGGACAGGACGGCGTACTCATCGGGGTCGAGTTCCTTCCTGAATGCCTCCTCGGTCCAAGTGAAGTAACCACCCTCATCATCCGGTGTCACGTCGGCGTCCTGGCTCGCGAAGAACCCGCCCTCCGGATCGGACAGCACGTCCCGGGTGAATGTGATGATGCCCTGCGCGATATCACGAAACCGTTCATCCCTGTACAGCGCATACCCGTCGACGTAGTTGTTAAGCAGTCCCGCGTTGTCATCGGCCATCTTCTCGAAGTGCGGTATAGTCCAAGCCTCGTCCACGGACTAGCGGTGGAACCCGCCGCCGAGTTGGTCGTGGAATCCCCCGTCCGCCATTGCGATCAGCATCCGGCGCGCGGCCTGGGCGAGGGACGGATCCGAGCTCACGGCTGACCGGCGGATCAGGAATTCCAGGGCCCCGGGCATGGGAAATTTTGGGGCCGCGCCGAACCCGCCGTTCTTCATGTCGAACTGGGCGAGCATGGCGGCCTCGGCTTCTCCCACGAGAGCTTCGCTCAGTTCGCCCGCGGCCAGCGGTTCCGAAATGAGCGTTTCCATGACGCGCCGGGCATGGCCAACCGCGTCCTCCCGTTGCGTCTTGTAAAAATTATCCACCGCCCTGAGCATTTTCTTGAAACCCGGCCTGCCCTGCCGGTCCTCGGGAGGGAAATAGGTCCCTCCGTAGAAGGCCTGCTTGTCCGGGGTGAGGAACACCGAGAGCGGCCATCCGCTCCCCCCGCCCATGGCCGCAACCGCCTGCTGATACCTGCGGTCGATGTCCGGCCGCTCGTCGCGGTCGAGTTTGATGCTGACGAAGAGCTCATTCAGGAGGTTCGCCGCATCTTCGTCCTCGAAGGACTCCTTTGCCATCACGTGGCACCAGTGGCACCAGACCGCGCCGGTGCTCAGGAAAACCGGTTTGTCCTCCTGCCGCGCGCGCTCGAAGGCCTCCTCGGACCAGGGATGCCAGTCGATCTTCTGGTGCGCCGCGTGTCTCAAGTATGCCGATTGTTCGTTAGCGAGTCTGTTCATATCTGCCATTTCCCAGATTCGTAATTGCGTACAGTTCAACGACGATTCCCGACAAGCGGGAATGACGTCAAAAGAAAAACTTTAATTACAACGCAAGAACGATCCGTCTTTATTAAAACGTCTTCGGGTCTTCAGGCGGGAGGGACGCTTCGTCAAACGGCATGACGCCGAGCCTGGTCATGACGGACTCGAGGCCCGCAAGCAGTTCACGGTACTCATACCCCGGCAACTCCTCGTTCAACGCCCTCTCCGCGAGCCGGTCAAAAGCGTCGAAATCGAACGCGCCGTCCAGTACGCCGGACCGGACGAGCACTGCATACAGGGTCTTTTCATCGTTCCGGATGTCGCCGGCCCCGGCCGGAAGCCGAGCCACATTCCCCGCGTCCGCAACGTAGTACCGCATCGCACCTTCCAGCGCATCATAGAGCGTCACGATTCCCGCCGCGATCTTGCCCTGACGGAGCCTGCGTTTTCCGCCCCGGATATGGAGCCTCGCGCGCTGCAACGGCCCCTCGACAGGACCAAGTTTTTTTTCATCCATCAGACCGAAATGAGGCACGTGTAAATCCCTCTTCCATGACGGACGATTGACGACCGCTCACTTCGTTCGCTAGGACGATACGAAGGGTCTTATCATCCCTCATCCGTCGTCACTCGTCTATCGTCTCTCGTCCGTCGTCACTCGTCTATCGGCCCTCGTCTCTTCACGCCGCCTTTGCTCCTGTGACAGCCTTCGCCCCCTTCTTCAACAGGCTCATTATCTCCCGCATGAACGCAGGCAGGTCCGACGGCTGCCTCGAGGTCACCAGGTTCCCGTCCACGACGACCTCTCTGTCCTCGTAGAGCGCCCCGGCGTCCTTCAATTCCCGCACCATGTTGCTGTAGCATGTCGCGCGCCTGCCCTTGAGCAAGTCCGCGCTGACCAGGGTCTGCTGCCCGTGGCAGATGGCGGCAACGGGCTTGTTCCTCCGAAAAAAGGCCTTCGCTATCTCGATGGCCTTCTGCTCTTTTCGCACGGCAGCCGGCGCCTTGCCGCCGGGCAGAATAAGAAGTTCATAGTCATCGGCGTTTACCGCTTCGAGCGTTTTGTTCGCCGTTGCTTCGTAACCGTGCTTTCCGGTAATGGCGCCGGCGCGCGGGGCTGCGATGTCAACGGTGATGCCCTCTTCCCGCAGACGGTACAGCGGGAACAGCAGTTCCGTGTCCTCAAATTGATCGGCGCTGATTATTAGTACTTTCATGTCATTCCCCTCTCTGAACAGAGTATTATGCGCATCATCCGCAAAGAAGGTCCTCATGGTCCCTCTGGTAAAAGTATATCATACGGGGTTTGCTGCGGAAACTTGAGCTGAGGACGGGACTTCGGAGGGCTTGTTACACGGTGGAAAAATAGGCGTAGCCGCCTTTTCCGCCTTCCTTCACGCGATACATCACGGTGTCGGCCTTCTGCACGAGCGTTTCCACATCATCGCCGTCTCGGGGAAACAGGCTGATGCCGATGCTTGCGCCGATGACGCATTCATGCCCCTTGATAAGGAAAGGCTCGGAAAGGGCCACGACGATCTTTTCGGCCACGACCGCCGCGTCCTGAGGTCCGGCGATCCGCCCGCAGATGCCGATAAATTCATCGCCTCCCATGCGGGCGATCGTGTCGACGCTTCGGATGCACGACAGCATCCTCCGCCCCGCTTCAGCGAGCAGCAGGTCGCCCGCGTCGTGGCCCCACGTATCATTGACGGTTTTGAAACGGTCCAGGTCCACATACAGGAGCGCAAGCACATACCGGTTCCGCTTCGCCAGGGAGAGCAGCTGGTTCACGCGATCAAAGAACAGGGTGCGGTTCGGAAGGCCGGTGAGCGTATCATACAGGGCGAGACGTTCAAGCCGCGCCTCGACGAGTTTCCTTTCGGTGATGTCCCTGAACATGATCTGGACCGCAGGTTTTTGCTGGTAGGTGAAGGTGACTCCCGCGACCTCCACATTGAACTCGCTTCCGTCAAGACGAACGAATTTTTCCTCGATCCACGACACGCTGCTTCGCTGATTCGTGATGAGCTGCATGCGGTCGGCCGCGGTCTTCCGGTAATCGGGATGGACGACGTCCATGACGTTCATACCGGCGAGCTTTTCAGGATCCGGCGCGCCGAGGAATCGCGCGCCGGCGGGGTTGATAAAAACAAACTTTCCGTCCGCGAGCACGGCGATGCCGTCGGGGGACAGTTCAACCAGCAGCCGGTAGCGCTCCTCGCTTTCCTTGACCGCGTTTTCCATCTGCACGCGCTCGTTGAGGATATGCTGCCGGTAAAGGACCCGGTCGATGACGACGGTGAGCAGCTCCAGATACTTCATCTCAACGTCTTTGACGATATAATCCGATGCCCCGAGCTTGAGCGCCTCGACGGCGATTCCCTCGTTGCCCTGGCCCGTGATCATGATCGTCGGGAGGAGCGCGCCCTTTGCCCGCAGCGTGCGGATCACCTCGATCCCGCCGCGAAGGGGCATGTCGTAGTCGAGGAGCAAAAGGTCATACTGCGACGACGCCAGCTTCGCAAGCCCGTCCTCGCCGTTGGCCGCGGTTTCGACGATAAAGCCCCGGCGTTGGAGGCTCTTCTGCAGCAGCCGCGCAAGCCCCGGATCGTCTTCCATATAGAGAATGCGCGTAAAAGGAGTTTCAGCCATGCTTTTCCTCAATCGTAAAGCTGAAGGTCGTGCCCACGCCCAACTGCGATTCGCACCAGATCCTCCCGCCGTGAAGCCGCACAAGAGTTCTGACCTGCGCGAGGCCGATGCCTTCTCCCGGCACGTCCTGCCGCCCCACGCGCCGGAAAATTTCAAAGGCCTTGGGGATGTCCTCCTGCGCCATGCCCCTTCCGTTGTCGCGCACGTGAAAGACGACCGATTCCTCGTCTGCGTCAGCGGAGATCTCGATATCTCCGGTCCTCCCCGGCTCCAGGTATTTTACGGCGTTGTCGAGCAGATTGCCGAATATTTGTTCGAGCGCCGTCCCGTCGGCAACGACATCGGGGAGTTCCCCGACTGACACGCGCACGTGTCGGGCCTCAATCTGATGGGCCAGGGAGTGCAGGATCGTCCTCATCAGCTCCGCGACCCTGATCCGCTCGGGATTGAGCTTGCGCCGTCCTGCCCGGGATAGTTTCAGGATTGCGTTGATCAGGTTGTCCATGCGGTTTACGGAGGAGCCGATGAAGTTGAGCGACTCCGGTATGTCCTTTTTCAGAATGGGAGCAATCCGTTCCTTGTCCGCTTCCGCGAGCAGCGGCAGTTGCCTGTCGAAACACGGCACGATTTCCTGGAGCGAACGGTCAAGTTCCTCGGAAAAGCCCTTGATGTTCACGAGCGGCGCCCTCAGGTCGTGGGAGATGCTGTACATGAATGACTTGAGCTCCTCATTGCTCTCGGCAAGGTCCCGCGTCCGGTCGGCCACGCGCTGTTCGAGGAGCTCGTTCAGGGACCGCAGGTTTTCCTCGGCCGCCTTGATCCTCCCGATGGCCTTCCGGGCGAGATTGATGACGATGAACACGAAGAACGCGCCGCCCAGAAAGACGGGGCCGGCTACGAGTTCGATGGGGACGGTGGGACGACTGACGAGAATAGCGACAAAAACAAGGTAGCCGGCCAGAAAGAAGTACATAAGGGCGATCATGAGCCGCCATCTCCGCCTCAACTCATCGGGGATATGGACCCTGGTTTTTTCCCCGAGCACGATGGCCGCAAACATGAAGAGCGCCCCGGCAAAAACCAGCAGGCTTGCCACGTGTGAGAGTGTCTGCATAGTGTCCTTACAGGCCGGTTATCCGGTTCCGAACACCGCGGCCCGAAACCTGACGTTTTCAGGAGCCGACGTCCATGGAGGATATAAGGTCACCCGCCGGGACCGTCCGGGGATGAGCCTGTTGATCAGGACGACCAGGCCGGCGACGTATAATTCGCGTCGTTCGGAGTGATCCGCTCAAGGTCCGAGCCGTCGGCGTTCATGAGATAGATGTTGGATTTCCCTTCGCGGTTCGAGCTGAACACGATCTGCCTGCCGGAAGGCGACCAAGAGGGGTTTTCGTCGCTCCCCGGTCCGCTCGTGAGGATGCGGAAACCGGAGCCGTCGGGGTTTATGGTCGCGATACGGAAGAGGCCGCGGACCTGGGTCACGAACACGATGCGGTCCCCCCGGGGAGACCAGTTCGGCGAGGCGTTATAGTTTCCTTCAAAGGTGATCCTCCGGACATCGGTCCCGTCAACGCCCATGATATAGAGTTGCGGCGTGCCCGCCCTGCCGGAGGTGAACACGAGTTCCCTGCCGTTCGGCGCCCACGAAGGGGCGACGTTGTCGGAGACCCCGTACGTAAGCCGCTCCGGGTCGTTCCCGTTCCTGCCGATGGTATAGATCTCGGCGCTGCCGTCCTTGGACAGCGCAAGAGCAATACGCTTCCCGTTCGGCGACCAGGCGGGAGAGATGTTCAGGCCCTCATTCCCTGACAGCTTCCAGCGTTTGCCTGTTTCCATGTCCAGGGCGTAGAGATCGGGGTTGCGGTCGCGGTACGACACATAGGCCAGCGCCTTGCCGTCGGGGCTCCAGGCCGGAGAGAGGCAGATGGAGCGGTCCGCGGTGATCTTCCTCGGGTTATGGCCGTCGTAGTCCATGGCGTACAGTTCTTTGTGCTTTGTCTTGTCCGACACAAAGGCAATGCGCGTTTTTGCTATCCCTTTCTCGCCCGTATACCGGGACACGATCTCGTCGGCGAAGCTGTGGATCATGCGCCGGAAGGTGTCCTCGTTGCCGAAATATTCCTTGCCCGTCATTTTGGTGGACGTGGCGGCATCGAAAAGCCTTCCACTCACCAGGAGTTCGCTGCTTTTTTTCTGCAGGGACGCCCATACCACGCCGCTGACGCCGAAAGTCCCGGCCCGCCTGATAACAGCCTCGGGCGGCTCGGCCTTCCCGGAATGGGCAAGATCAAGTTTCTTCGCGTCCATCACCTCAAAAATCTGGGAGCGGCGCAGGTCGGCCTGCAGTATCTCGAAGGCCTGCGTTCGGAGCTGCGAATTCCCCGTATCATTATTGATATCGAGCACGACGATGGGAATCTTCTTCGCCTCTCCCTGTATGACGCCGAGGTAGTACTGCGAGTGGACGACATTCGCGAACAGGATAAGCAGGATGACGGTGATAACCGATATAAGACGCTTCATTTTTGATAACCCGGACATGCTCATTGAACCCCTGGCTCTTTAGGTGTTAAATAAGCGCTAAAGACCGCAAATGGTTTGTAAAAATTCTCAGGGAACTGTGGAAACGGAGATGATGAGCGAATGGCTCGTATCGCAGCCTGGTCAAATTGAAATATCCCGCTTGCCTCTACAAGCTTCACATTATCCACCAAGCCTGACCTCAGGATCGTGAATTCGACCTTGACCTTCGTGCCTTGAGGGACGGAAGGATGCTTCCAGTTATCCTTTATCATTCTCCGCACCGTATCGGAATAATAAGCGAATTCAGGTTTTTCTAAACCAGCGGGCATATTCACCGCCACATTCGTTGCCGCCCCGGCCTTTTCGCCAGGCGGGGCGGGAACCGCCGGTTGTGCGGGCTGCGCCTGTTGCTGTGGCGTTTCAGGCTGCACCCGCGCCGGAGGCTTTTCCGGCTTCTTCATCGCCAACTCCGGCATATCGCCTTTTTTCGGCGCTGCCGGCATGGGCTTGGGCGCTGCTTGCTTGATCTTCGGCTGGGGTTTTTCCCTTGCCGCCGCGGGCTCCACCTTTGGTGACGAAGGCGCCGGAGCTGCTGCAGGAGCCGGCGATATTTCCGCCGGCAGTCCTACCAGCTTCACCTCATAGAAGGGGGGAACATGGACTTTCGGGGTCACCACCGAATAGAGAATGAGCGCGAGCGCGATGACGGCCGCATGAAGAAAAAACGAAAAGAAGACGGCAAGAGCCAGCTCATAGCCCGACTGCCCGATCTTCTTCCCGAAATGAAGCCTCATCTGCCCTTCTCACCCCCCGGCGCGGCTTCCGTCACCATGCCGAGCCGGTCGATGCCCGCCCGCTTTACGACGTCCATGACCTGCATCACAACGCCGTAGGGGGCGTCCTGGTCGGCCCGGAGATATACATTGACGAGCGGCTTGGTCTTGCGGATGGAATCCAACACGCCCTTCAGCCGGGAAATAGAGACCCGCTCTTTTTCGATGAACAGCTCCTGGTTGCGGGTGACGGTGAGCACGATGCGGTCCTCGGGCTTGATCGTGTTGGCCTCCGACTTGGGGAGGTTGACGTCGAGCCCGCGGCTCAGCATGGGAGAAACGATCATGTAAAAGAAGAGCACCACGAGGAGCACATCGATGAGCGGCACGAGGTTGATCTCGCGGATGATATGCCGTTCCCGCCGCTCGAAGCTCATGATTTCCTCCGGAGCATGTTCCGTTCAAGAACGCTCAGGTACTCCATGGAGAACGAATCGCACCGTATCGCCATGTCCCTGATCTTGTCGGCGAAATAGTTGTAGGCGATCACCGCCGGGATGGCCACGAACAGTCCCGAGATGGTGTTGATGAGCGCCGCGGCGAGACCCGGGGCCAGTGCGCTGATGTCGCCCGCGCCCTTGAGTCCGATGCCGTAGAAGGCGTCCATGATGCCCCAGACCGTGCCGAACAGGCCCAAAAGCGGGCCGACTGTTCCGGCCGTTCCCAGAAAGGCCAGGTACCGCTCCATGTGGGATATCTCATCCTGTGCGGTTATCTTGAGCGATCGCTCGATCTCCTGGGAGATGAGCGGCCTCTCCTCTTCACTCATCTTTCCGTCCGGCAGGGTCTTGATGATGGACTCGGCCTCGCGATGACCGTCCAGAAAGAGCGTGGCAAGGGGGCTGAACTTCCTCGTTTCGGCTTCCTTCCGGAGTTCATCGAGGTTCCGGATCTTTCTGAATGAGTGCATGAAGGCATGCGACTCTTTTTCCGCCCTTCGCAGGAACTGGTACTTGAGCAGGATCAAGGCCCAGGACACGACGGAGAACCCCATGAGGATGATGGCAATCCCGCGGGCAACCCATCCTGTTTCAATAAACAATCCTATTATTCCCGTGCCCGTGCCGGGCACCGCGCTGATTGCGAGCATTGTCACCTCCGTGATGAAATTAATAATGAACAATGGAAAATGGAAAATGGCCTCGCCAGAGATTCTCCATTTTCAATTATCAATTATCCATTTACGGAAAAACGCCGATCACCTTCCCCATCTCGCTCACGTCATACCCGCCCATGGCCGTGATCTGGTCCCGGAACGCCTTGTCCTCGCGGATGATCCCGAGCAACGCCTGCAGCGCCGGCGTGTCATAGAACTCCTGCGGGACCGCCAAATCGTACCGTTCCTGCGCCACGGGGACAAAATCCAGGTCAAGCGCCTGCGCCGCCGAGAGCACCGCGAGCCCGGTGTCCGCCGCTCCTGAAAGCACGGCTGCGGCCACCGCCATGTGCGTAAATTCCTCGTGATGATACCCTTTTACGGCGTTCGGGTCAATCTTCAATTTCCTGAGATACAGGTCCGTCAACAGCCGCGTGCCCGCGCCTGCCTGACGGTTCACGAAGACAACCTCCGGCCTCGCCAGGTCTGCAAACCCCCGGATATTTTTGGGATTGCCCCTGGGTACGATGAAGCCCTGGGTCCGGTAGACAAGGTTCACGAGCACGGTCCTCGTTCCGGGGAGCATTTTCTTGATATAAGTTACGTTATACTCGCCAGTCTCCTCGTCGAGGAGGTGCGTCCCGGCAAAATGGGCCTCCCCGCGCCTGAGCGCCATGAGCCCCCCCATGCTCCCCACATGGGCCGACGAGAGCGACAGCTTGGGATGCTTTTTCTTGAGGAAATTGCCGAGCACATCCAGCGCATTGTCGTGAGAACCGATGCAGACGATGGTGTTCTCGACGTCCCGGGCGGAACGCAAAAGTTCGACCGTCACCTCATGGCCCGCCGCGATGCCCTCACTCCCCGCCGGGACGCGGATGATGCCGTCCGCCCGTACGAGAGACATGAGGGCGCCAGCGCCCCGTGTTACGGGAGTAGCGATCAGGCTGCCGGCGACGCTCCCGAGCTTCACGCGGATGAACTCCTCCTGGCCGAGCGATGACGCCACCTGCCTGCTGAGCTTTGCCGTGATCGTGTCCGAAGTCGGGGATTCCAGGCCAAGAAGCGAGTAGATGCGCGGTTTGACAAAAAGGCCGAACGTGAGCGCTGCAGAAACCGGATAGCCGGGGATGCCGATCACCGGCTTGCCTTGCGCGATCCCGAGGATAACAGGCTTGCCCGGTTTGATGGCGACACCATGCACGATGACCTCGCCGAGGCCGGCGATAACGTCGGAGGTGAAGTCCTCACGGCCGGCTGACGAACCCGCATTGATCACGACAATATCGGACTCTGCGAGCGAATCCATGATCCTGTTTCTCAAAAGCGCCGCGTCATCTTTCACAATGCCGGTGCGCACCGCATGAGCGCCGCATTCTGAAGTCATGGCGGACAGCATGGTCGAGTTGAAATCGATGATGTCGCCCTTTTTGAGGTCGCTGCCCGGTTCGACCAGTTCCGTTCCCGTGGGGATGATCGAGACCACGGGCCTGCGGCGGACCATGACGGTCGCATGACCGCTTGCGATCATGGCTGCCATATCCACCGGCCGGACCACATGGTTCTCGGAAATGATAAGCTCGGTGGCTACGATGTCCTCCCCCACCAGGCGCACATGCTGCCACGGCGTTGCGGGCTTCAGTATCTCGATCTCCGTTTCCGAGATTTTCTCCACGTCCTCAATCATGATGACTGCGTTGAAATGATCGGGCATGGGATCGCCGGTATCCACAAAGACTGCTTGTTCCGGCATACGCAGCCGCTTGGGCCTGGTTTCCGCGGCGCCGAAGGTATCGATGAACCTGACCGCCACGCCGTCCATGGCGGCGGAATGGTAAAACGGCGACGATATCTTCGCTATCACGGCCTCTGACGTGACGCGGCCTAAAGCATCGCCCACCGGAATCCGCTCTCCCGCCAGAGGCCCGCCGGTGTTCGAGGCCATCAGCGCATCACCATATTTCCGGACCGCATCGGCAAGAGGTTCGTTGGAGAGATATTTTTTTTGTTTGAAGGTCATTTATTATGTCCGTTTTTCATTCCACGATCGTTCGACTGAGCTCACGACGAAGTCCGAAATCAAAACAGCCTCACTTCCACTTCCTCTCCCGCCTCGATCCCGATGGCATTAACCGGCACGACCACCGTTCCCACTGCTTTGACGAGAGTGCTGATCAGCCCCGACGCGCCGAAAACAGGCCGCGCCCAGAGACCGTTGTCCTTCTTTTCGAGCGTCACCCGCACGTGGTCTTCGCGGCCCGGACTTGATGCGATGCTTCTGGCAAGCCGGGCCTTTACCAGACGATGAGGAGATATGCCTTCGAGCGCCGGATGAGCCTCTTCACCGGTCAGTTTGATAAGAATGGGTTTCACAAAAAGTTCAAAGCAGATGTTGACCGCAGCCGGGTGGCCCGGCAGGCCGAATACGGGCACCTGCCCGTGAGAAGAACCGACAAGGCCGACAATGAGCGGCTTGCCCGGCTTGATTGCAACGCCGTGCACGAGCACGCCTGGCCGTCCCGCATCATTGATGACCTTTGCGGTAAGATCGGCTGTACCCACGGAACTCCCGCCGGTCATCAGGACGAGATCACAGTCCTTGATCGCGGCCTCAAGCGTTTCCCGAAGACGCTTGTACTCATCGGGGATAATGCCCATTTTCACGGGCACACCGCCGGTCTGAGAAATCAGGCCTTCTAAATTATAGGAATTCGTATCTCGAATTTGACCGGGAGCGGGAACGCCGTCCGCAGGGACGATCTCGTTCCCTGTCGAGATAATGGCGACCTTCGGCTTCCCGAAAACGCTGATGCGGGTGATGCCGACCCCGGCAAGGGCCGCCATGTCCTGCGGCCGCATGCGGTGGCCGCGGGAAAGGATGACCTCGCCTTTTTTGATATCATCGCCTCTCTGGATCACGTTTTCGAGAGGCGCGACTGCTTTCACCACTTCGATGCTCGTCGCGTCAACCGGCTGGGTCTGTTCGAACATTACCACCGCGTCCGCTCCCTGAGGGAGCGCGCCTCCGGTAGCGATCTTCATGGCTTCGCCTTTTGCGATGCCGCGATCCGGCATGGCGCCCATGAGGATATCGCCGACGATGGTGAGGAACGCCGGCCGCGATTCGGCGGCGCCGAAGGTGTCCGCGCTTTTGACTGCGTAGCCGTCCATGGTGGAACGATCGAAGTCCGGCAGGTCGACCGGGGAAGCGATTTCAGAAGCCAGGACCCGCGCGAGGGCGGAGCTGATGGAAATCTCCTCAACGGAAAGGCCGGAAATGACAAGGTGCCCGTCAAGGACCTTGAATGCATCCTCGCGGGAAACGACGCCGCTCCTGCCCAGCATGTCTTTTACGGTCATTCAGCCCAGCCTCCGGCTGGAATGGAGAATTGATGATTGAGAATGAAACATCGAGGGTTGCAGTTTATTTTCCATTTTCCATTGACCATTGAAATTCACTTTCCTTCCGCCTTCGCCTTGATCTTGCGCACGTGCGACGCCGCGCGCATGCCCGCGACCGAGCCCTCGCCCGCCGCGGCGATGATCTGCATACCGCCGCAGGTGCAGTCTCCGGCGGCGAACACTCCTTCGAGGTTCATCCGCTGGTGTTTGTCAACGATCAGGCAGCCGCGGTCGTCGGTCAGGCCGCCTGCCCGGAGGATGAGCTGAGATATGGGTGTTGAGCCCATGGCAATGAATATCCCTTCGAGCGGAAGCACTACTTCCGATCCGTCCCGGCTGATCTTGAGCCCCGTCACCAGCTCGTCGCCGATGACGGCATGGATCTTCGCCGCCTGAAGGATCTCCACATTCGGCTTGGACTTGAGCCGGGCCATGACCGCGTTCACGATGTCGAGCTCCTTGTGCGGGACCATCGTGACCTTCTCCGCAAGGTCGGCGAGGTGGAGCGCCTCCTCGGCGGCCTCGTTGTCCGAGCCGACCACGGCGACCTTCCTTCCCTTGAAGAAATTGCCGTCGCAGGTCGCGCAGTAGGACACTCCCTTGCCGAGGAATTCCTTGGCCCCCGGCACCTCAAGCTTCTTCCGGGCCACGCCGATAGAGATGATCACCACGTGTCCTTCGTACACCTCGTCGCGGGTGCGCACGCGCTTGACCTCTCCCTTGAGCTCCATGTCTACGACTTCCACGGGGTACACGATCGTTGCGCCGAATTTCTCCGCCTGTTTTGCCATGATCTGTGTGAGGTCCATGCCGTTGATGGTCTCGTAACCGGGATAGTTCTCGATGTGGGCTATCTTGGCGGTATATCCGCCGACGAAATCCTTTTCGAGTACGACGCACTTCTGCCCCGCCCGTCCGAGATAGAGCGCGGCGGTAAGTCCCGCGGGGCCCGAACCGATGATGATCGCGTCAAAAAACTGTGCCATGCCTGATACCTCCTTGGTGTCTTCGTATGCTGCATTTTATCCAAGAGGCCGGCACAAGTCAACCGTAAACCCGGGGTTCACGGCTTGCATTGCGCATCTGAGATCGTGTAGTATACGAAGAGATTATTCGGGAGGGACCATGGATCGGGAGAAACTCATTGAAGCAATACAGGAAGCATCGGAGGCAAACCGGCTGACCTGTGAGAAGGCGCATGATCTGTCCCGCACGTTGAATGTCCCGCTGCGGGAGATCGGCGAGCTCTGCAATGAACTGAAGATCAGGATCTCGGCCTGCCAGCTCGGCTGTTTTTAGCCCGATGAGAGCCGTGCTGATTGCCGCGATAGGAAATGTTTGGTCGCTTTCTGCTTGTCCGGTGACGGCTCTAACGGGCTTTAGTCGACCGTATCAATGCCCTTCGTGCTCGGCATCCAGCTTGACACCGGGCATGGTGAAGGTATCGCAGAAGCAGGTCGCGCGGTTTTTGCCCAATGCCTTTGAACGGTAGAGGGCGATGTCGGCTTCATGGATCAGTTCTGGGGTCGATTTCATCGTTTCCCCTTCCATCGTCGAGATGCCGAGACTGACCGTCACCTTTTCATAGGGGTGGGCGACCTTCACCGTGAAAGGATACTCTTCAACCGATTTCCGCACGCGCTCGGCGACAGCCATCGCTTCCTCGATGTCGGTCTCCGCCAGCAGGACGGAAAATTCCTCGCCGCCGTACCGGAAGCAGGTGTCCGTGCTGCCGGTCCGGCACGCTGCTTTGAGGAGTGGCCCCATTTGCGCGATCAGCCTGCTGCCCTCCAGATGACCATAACGGTCATTGATGCGCTTGAAATCGTCTATATCGACCATGATGAAGGAGAACTCCCTGCTCGTGCGCAGTTTTCTGCGGATTTCGTCTTCGAGCTTTTCGATCAGCACGCGATAGTTGAGCAGCCCCGTCAGTTCGTCGATACGGGAGAGTTCCAGCGTCTTCCGGAACAGCTCCGCCTTCTCCAGCCCGGCGGAAATCAGGTGGGAGAGGGTCCTCAGGAGATCGAAATCCTCGACCCTGAAGGCGGCCGTCTTGCTGTGACTGAAGCCCATGACCCCGACAATGCGGTTTTCATTTTTGAGCGGTATGCCGATATAACTGCCGTGCTCCCTGTGTTCATCCGGGTGGTGTAGAAAGCTTTCGTAAAGCGCCGTATCATCCAGGAAAAACGGTTCGCCGCCCGCAGCTATCGCCCCCGGCGCTCCATTGTCGAAGTAGATGGAGTCCGCCATCCTGGACTGCAGAAGGGGGTTATGGAAATAGAGCGGTTCGAGCCCCGTCAGGTCTTTTTTGACCATATAGACTGAAGCGTCTTCAAAGTTGATGGTTTTCCCTATGGTGATGATGATTTTCTGGACGAGTTCGGAGGGTTCCAGTTCTGACGCGATGATCCTTCCGACTTCATAAAAGAGGTGGGTCTCGGTGAGTTTTCGGTAGAAGAGCGTTTTGAAGTCCCGCACCGGAGCGGCCTTGCTGTCCTTTTTTTCTTTCTGCGTTCTCGATTTCGGCATATCCACCTGCGCGGGGTCAGGATCGTCCGTCTTTGAAAAGAAATATATCACATTTTTCTTTTTTTTACCACAAATAGTTTTTCCTTTATTTCCAGCAGAAACAGCCTGTTGCTTGCGGTCTTGGATCGGACATCCCCCTGAACGGCCGGAGTTCCCGCGAGAAGCGGTGCCGGTCATGTTCAGCGCGTGAACAACGAGGACCGGCTCAGCCCGACAGCTTTGGCTCACGGTACTTCACCGCACACCGGCAACCTGCACTGCCGTCCTGAAGACAAGGTGCCGGTCTTCGCGGTCAACGATAACCCGTGCTCCTTCTTTCACTTCCCCGGACAGTATCTTCGCCGCGAGCGGATTCAGCACGTCCCGCTGGATCACGCGTTTGAGCGGTCGCGCGCCGAATACCAGGTCGAATCCCTCCTCGGCCATGAGTTCCTTGGCGCTTTCGGTTAGTTCTATATCGATCTTCTTGTCCGCCAGGCGCTTCCGCACCAGCCCGACCTGGATATCGACAATCTTCTTCAGCACCTCGGCATCGAGGGAATGGAAGATGACCGTGTCGTCGACGCGGTTCAGGAACTCGGGCCGGAAATGCTGACGCATGGCCTCCATGACCCTCCGCCGCATCTCCTCCTCGTCATTCTGGACGTCCTGGATATACTGGCTCCCGATGTTCGACGTCATGATGACGACGGTATTTTTGAAGTCCACGGTCCTGCCCTGTCCGTCGGTCAGCCTGCCGTCGTCGAGGAGTTGGAGCAGTACATTGAACACTTCGGGATGGGCCTTCTCGATCTCGTCGAAAAGAATGACGGAGTAAGGCCGCCGCCGCGCCGCCTCGGTGAGCTGCCCCCCTTCCTCGTATCCCACGTAGCCCGGAGGCGCTCCGATAAGCCGCGACACGGTATGACGCTCCTGATATTCGGACATGTCGATCCGGATAATGGCCTGCTCGTCGTCGAACAAAAACTCGGCAAGGGCCCGGGCGAGCTCGGTTTTGCCCACGCCCGTGGGCCCCATGAATATGAAGCTGCCGATCGGCCGGTTCGGGTCCTGGATGCCCGCCCTCGCCCTCCGCACCGCGTCGGATACCACGGTGATCGCCTCGTCCTGGCCCACGACCCGCTTGCGGAGACGCTCTTCCATGTGCAGGAGCTTCTGCAGCTCACCCTCGAGCATCCTGGTGACCGGGATGCCGGTCCACTTGGACACGATCTCGGCGACGTCTTCCTCGTCCACCTCTTCCTTGAGAATCTTCACCTGGGACTGGACGGTTGATAGTTTCGCCGACTCCGCGTCAAGCTGCTTCTGGAGTTCGAGAAGTTTTCCATACCGCAGCTCCGCTGCGCGGCCGAGATTTCCCTCGCGTTCGGCTTTTTCCGCGTCGATCCTCGCCTGCTCGATCTGCTCCTTGACGGACCTGATCTTTTGGATGCCTTCTTTTTCCGCTTGCCACTGTGCCCTGAGGCCGCGATCTTTTTCCGAAAGGTCCGAGATCTCCTTCTCAATCCCTGCAAGCCGTTCGCGCGATGCCGGGTCCTGTTCCTTTTTGACCGCCTCGCGCTCGATCTCAAGCTGCCTTATCCTGCGTTCGACCTCGTCGAGTTCGGTCGGCATGCTGTCGATTTCCATCCTGAGCCGCGATGCGGCCTCATCGATGAGATCAATGGCTTTGTCCGGCAGGAAGCGGTCCGCAATATAGCGGTGCGACAGGATCGCGGCGCTTACGAGCGCCGAGTCCTTGATCTTGACCCCATGATGCACCTCATAGCGCTCTTTTAATCCGCGCAGGATCGAAACGGTGTCCTCCACCGATGGTTCCCGCACCAGTACGGGCTGGAACCGGCGTTCCAGGGCGGGGTCCTTTTCGATATTTTTCCGATACTCATTGATCGTGGTCGCGCCCACGCACCGGAGCTCGCCGCGGGCCAGCGCGGGCTTCAGCATGTTCGATGCGTCCATCGAGCCCTCGGCCTTTCCCGCGCCGACCACCGTATGGAGCTCGTCGATGAACAGAATGATTTCACCCTGCGCTTCTGTAACTTCCTTCAGCACGGCCTTGAGACGGTCCTCGAACTCGCCGCGGTATTTGGCCCCGGCAATGAGAGAGCCCATATCGAGGGCCACGACACGTTTGTTCTTAAGGCCTTCGGGCACGTCGCCGGAGACAATCCGCTGCGCGAGCCCCTCGGCGATGGCGGTCTTGCCCACGCCCGGCTCGCCGATAAGTACGGGGTTGTTCTTCGTCCGCCGCGACAGAACCTGCACCACGCGCCGGATCTCCTCGTCCCTGCCGATCACGGGGTCGAGTTTGCCGCGCCTGGCCATGTCGGTCAGGTCCCTGCCGTATCGAGTCAAAGCCTGATATTTGTCTTCCGGGTTCTGGTCGGTCACGCGCTGGCTTCCCCGGATGTCGACAAGGACCGTGAATATTTTGTCCTTGGTAACGCCGTGACGCGCAAGGATGTCCCGCGACGGCCCATCTCCATCAGCAGCTGCGATCAGGAGATGTTCAGTGCTCACATATTCATCCTTGAGCCGCTCGGCCTCCTGCTCCGCCTTTTCAAACAGCTTTCCAAGACGCGGGGAAAGATAGGCCTGGACCAGACCCTCGACTTTCGGCAGCCTGTTTAATGCCTCCTGGACATCTCCCTTGATCCTGCTCGGGTCGGCGCCCAGCTTCTTGAGAATCGGCACAATGATGCCCTCTGCCTGCTCAATGAGCGCAAGCAGCAGGTGCTCCACCTCCATCTGCTGATGATGGTGTTTTCCGGCCATGTCCTGCGCCGCCTGCATCGATTCCTGTGCCTTTAAGGTGAGTTTGTCAAACCGTGCCATGGTAACCTCCACTCGATTGCAGATTTCGGATTGCGGAATGCGGAATGAAATGCAAAAAACCTCGCCGCCTTTCTTTTCTACTCCGCAATCCGCAACCCGCAATCTCATCAGTCTCTTCTCACGATGATCCTCCTCACCGGCACCAGGGCGTTCCGTATCTCTTCCCTGCGCCGGATCTCTCGTGCAAGTTCCGCGCGGAGCTGCTCGATGGTCTCCTCCATCTCCCGCTGCATCTGTTCCATCTTTTCCCGCATGGAGAGGATCACTTCCACTCCCGCGAGGTTGACGCCGAGCTCCCGGGTCAGTCTCAGGATCATCTCGAGTTTCTCAACGTCCTCTTCGGAATAGAGACGCGTGTTCCCCCCGCTCCGCCTGGGTTTGATGAACCCCTCGCGCTCGTAGATCCTGAGAGTCTGCGGATGGATGCCGAGCATCTCCGAGACCACGCTGATCATATAAAGCCTGTGTTCACGCGCTGCCATTGGTCGCTCCGCTCGATTTCGGATTGCGGAATGCGGATTTCGGATTAAGAAACCGTCTGCCGGATCGGTGTGTAGCCGTTCATTCCGCAATCCGAAATCCGCAATCCGAAATTCTTACGTTCTTTTCCTGAATCCCTTAAACGTGATATCCCGCCTGGGGTTGGACGGATGCATTTTATCCAGTTCCTGGAGCATCTCCTTGCCGCGCTCTGAAAGCCCGTTCGGCGTCACCACCTTGATCGTCACATAGTGGTCGCCCACGCCTCCCCCGCCGAAATGAGGCACTCCCTTACCCCGAAGTTTGAGTTGCTGGCCCGTCTGCACTCCCTCTGGTAAAGACAATGAAACCATGCCATCGACGGTCGGGATCTCGATCTTTTCTCCCAAGGCAGCCTCCTTGACCGTAACGGCCGCCTCGGAATGGAGGTTATCGCCCTTGCGTTCAAAATAGGGGTGGGGCCTCACCCGTGTCACGATATAAACATCTCCGGGAGGCCCTCCCTTTTCGCCGGGACCGCCCAAGCCGGCCATTCGTACCTTGGAGCCGTTGTCCACGCCAGGCGGTATCTTAACGTTTATGCGCTCCGATTTGGGCACCACCCCGCGGCCTTCGCAGTTGCGGCAGGGATTCGGATTGATCGTACCTTCGCCGCGGCAGGTCGGGCAGGGTTGAGCAATCTGCATGAATCCCCTGCTCTGTGACACGCTGCCCGAGCCCATGCACGCGGGGCAGGTGCGGCGGGAGGTGCCTGGTTGAGCGCCCGTGCCGCTGCAGGCCGTACAGGCTGCCTCGCGCTGCAAGTCGACCTGCATGGTCTTGCCGAATATCGCGTCCTCCAGGTCGACCTCGACTGCATACGTTATGTCTTCGCCCTTCGCCGGTCCGCGCTGCCTGACGCGCTCACCGAACATATTCCCAAAAATGTCCTCGAACCCATGCACTCCGGAAAAACCAGCGCCGCGAGCAAACCCTTCGAACCCCTGGCCCGGCCCCGGACCGCCTCCCTGGCCAAAGCTTTGATCGAACGCAGCATGCCCGAACTGGTCGTACTGTTGTCTTTTCTTTGCATCGGAAAGGATTTCATAGGCTTCATTGAGTTCCTTAAATTTCTGCTCCGAGGACTTGTCCCCGGGGTTCACGTCAGGGTGGTGCTTTCTCGCAAGCTTCCTGAACGCCTTTTTGATGTCCGCCTCAGAAGCGCCTTTACTGATGCCGAGGACATCGTAATAATCTCTTTTAGCTGTAGAAGCCATGGGTTACCTCAAGTATAACAGTAATAACAATATAAAATATGAGTGCATCATTGTCAAGTATAAACCCAAAAAATATGCCATTTCCGCAGATTAATACTAATATCCCACTTAATCTAAGAAAATAGGCACATATATGCTAACTATCACCCACTCTAACATATATTCCACTAAATTACGAGTTCATATGTTTCTTGAGCCAGTTTGCCAACCTCTGAACATTCGAAACCTTCACACCTGTACACCCATGCCTCTGCCCTGTCTTGCCTGAGATTCACTAATTGATCCTTAATAGCCACCAAATTCTCAGCTATAAACTTATCCTTGAGCATCTTTACCAGCTCAAGCGAATAGATCCTTGAAAGAGGGTCCTGTTCGGACAGCCCTCGCACGATCAGCATCTGAAAAGGACTTACAGTCTCCGGGCTGGTCTCGGCTATTCTCTTGAGCGCATAAAGGACACCGGGCCTGAATACCTGCTCTTCTATGGTGTAAACCTCTGCTATAAGCGGTATGACATCGGTAAATCTTTTCGGATCGGCGCTCACGATCTCTCCGAGCATCTCCGGCGCCGACCATCCAATGCCTCCTGATTCGTCGGATAACGACCATAAAAGCTTTCGGGCGGTCTCCCGTAAAAAATCGTAATTATTCCTTACGAACACCGAAGCCACCCGGCCGACCGCGATGATGGCCCTCCATCCCGTGAGAGTATCCTTGTCATAGGCCAGCCGCACCAGCACGCTCAGCGCCTTTCTGTTCTGGAGCGCCAGTGTCAGGACCGTCTCGAAATCATTCGCATCAAGGGCGTCAACAATGGCCTGTTTCATTCCCACTTGGGTCAAGAGAGAACCTTTCATATCGTCAATCATTATTACATTCCTTCCCGCTGCCGGCAACAGCTCATAATTTAACAGCAATGCGGTCACATTATAACATGTCCCGCATCCCAGCGCACCTGCTCCTTTTGACCATGCGCGATGCTATACGATGGCGTCGAGCATGATAAAGAGGATATTTTCACCAAGCAGGACAAGGATTGCCAGTACCAGAAAAATTTTTGAAAGCTTTAAGGGAGAAACGCCGATGGCGGCAAAGAGACCGAAGGTGCCGACAAACCAGATGACCGACACCCACATGAGGTTCCATGGGGCCACCCGGAGAATCAACGCGGAAATGAACCCGCCGAACACGAGGTACGGCAGCCACACAGAGAAAAAAATTTTTTCGCTGCCGTAGGCCGCCCGCCGCGCCCTGAGCGAGGTGATGAGAAAGACCTGCCACCACGACCCGAGAAAAAAGAACATGACGCCGTACCGGTCAAGCCGGTGGAGCACCTGCGTCATCAGGGGCATCCGGCGGTTCTCGAGGTTGTAGATGGTGAACAGAAACAGAGCGGGGACAACCACCGTAAACACGTACCCGAAGGCTTCCATGGCTACGGTGACAACGGATTCCTTCCCCGTTCTTTTCCGTTCGGACCTCGCCGTAAGAAAAAAATCGATGCCAGCGGCGACCGGCACGATCAGATACGTAATCTGCTGATACCGGTAACCTTCCATCTCTGTCCCTCCTGTAGAATACCGGAGCAGTGGAAACTCGGGGCCTTTCACCGGCCCGCTGTTTGTCAGGTTGGGAGCGCCCGCTGCTTACCGGAATATTAAAGACTACCGCTTCCCTTGTCAAAGAAATTCACTAAAAAACGCAGCAAAAGGGCGAAATTGCGGTTCTCATATGAAGTGATATTGTAATTTGACGGGGCTACAGGTTCTCCTCGACAGAGAGGTTCCTGTCAAACTCCCTTGAAAGCACGCAACCGATACTTTTGGTTATTCCGGAGGGATTCTGCTATACTCATTTTTATGAGCTGCAATCCGGGAAAACCTTGCCTCCAAAACTTCAGACAAACACACCTCGTTACTCACAGGAAAGCCAGATAAGGAGCGGCCATGAAGCGGTATAAATTCGACGTCATCATCATCGGCGCCGGTCCCGCTGGCGTAACCGCAGCGGGCGCTCTTGCGGGAAGCGGCCTGTCTGTGGCGATGCTGGAAGCCGGTGTGTATGCCGGCGCCGAGAACTGGTCAGGCTGCGTATACTTTGCCGAAAGTCTGGCTGAAAAAGACTGTTTCGGTCCCGATGCGGTCGGGGCCGCGCCTTTCGAGCGTCGCGTGGTGCGACGCGGTACGCTCCTGCATAACGGACTCGACGTCGCGGGTGTGGAGCTCACGAAGCCTGATGCTTTCAAAAACTGCTACACAGTTCTCCGTCCGGTCTATGATCCCTACTTCGCCCACCTGGCGCGTTTAAAAGGCGTCGTGCACCTTACGGAGACGACCGTAACGTCGCTCATCCGCAAGGACCGGCGAGTCAGCGGCGTCCAGACGAGCCGCGGTCCTCTCTACGCCGACGTCGTGTTCATCGCCGAAGGGGACGCGTCCCATCTCGTCCGCTCGGAGCAGCTCGAACGCGTTCCGGAGCCGCACTATCTCCAGGGCGTCAAAGCGGTGCTCTCCCTTCCCGCCGAAGAGATCGAAAAGAGGTTCCGGCTTGGTCCCGGCGAGGGCGCGGCCTATGAGCTCCTCATCCGGAACGCTTCGATCTCGGGCAGGACCGCGGCGCTGAATGTCGGGGGATTCCTGTATACGAACCGGAACAGCCTGTCCCTCGGCTACGTGGCGCCGCTCGACAACCTGCGGAACAATTACCGCGGCAATCATGAAAACCTCTTTGAATGGATGCAGGGCCTTCCTTATATCAAGGAGCTCGTATCCGGCGCGAAACTCTCGGCCTACGGAACGAAAATCGTCCGAAGCGGCGGATGGAACGAACGGCCGGTCCTCGTTGAGGACGGCCTGGTAATCGGCGGCGCGTCTGCCGGGCTCGGCGTGGACATCCCCTTTCCGAACTTTACCGGCCCTGCGTCAGCCACAGGCCTCTTCTTCGGTCGGGCAATCAAAAACATCTACAAACGCGGAGGCGCGCCCGACGCGAAAAACCTGACCAAGGAATATCTCGACCCGCTTCGAGAGAGCGTCTACGGAAGGAACGCGCAGTATCTTTCGAAATGGCCGGGTTACTTCGGAAAGTCGAGGGTGCTCTTCGGCAGGACCGTTGACCTGGTCTGCGGTACAGCCCATTTCCTGTCGAGCGGGAGTTACGTGGAGACGGGCAGGTTTCTCAGAAGCCACATCCTCTCCTGGCGCGGACTCAGGGAATCGGTCGCGGACACGCTATCGGCCATCAGCAGCCTCAGGCTTTGGAAACCGCTTGCGACCACGATAATCAACCCCGTCTCCCTGGGCCGCTGGATTGTAAACCTCGTAAAGAAAGCCCCTGCGGAAAGTGCCGCGTTCCGCCTCATCCTGCGCCTGGGCAACAGGGACGTTGACGCGAAAACGCTTCCCTGGCCCGCGGGTTCGCTGCTCACGCGCCTTTCTCCCGCCCTCGCCCGCGCCCTCGCACAGATATACGCAAATGACGGGCAGCCGATTGAAAGGAAATTACAGCAAGCCGTCAGGGCCGTGGTGCACGGCGTGAAGCTGACCGACTTCGTTGTCCTGCCGCTTTTCGGGTCGATGCTTTTTCTCCTGTCGCTGGGCACGGCGATCCGGGACGCTTTCCGCTTCTATGTCCTCAAGACCCCGGCCGGACAAATGCTCAAAGAACCGGTAATGGCCTACAACGAAACGCAGAGAAAAGCGCGCGACCTCGACGCCGTAAAGCCGGCCATACCTCTAGAGGCCAGACTTGCCACCAACTCATACCGTGTTGGCGATGCATCACACATCAGGACGCTCTGGCCCGAACCGATTCCCCGACAGCCCGATATGTCCCAGGCCGGTCTCTGGTGGGTCTGTCCCGCGCGCGTTTATGTCTACGACGCCCCACTTTCCGGCCGCGGCAAGGTCACGGTGAACTTCGAAAACTGCATCAAGTGCGAATCCTGCTGGAGGGCCGAGCCTTCGCGTGTCCTGTGGGGCAGGCATACGGACCACATGCTCATCTACCGGCCCGAAAGCGCTGCCATTCCGGCGCTGCTGGACGAGCTCAACAAGAACACCCTGCCTGTACTGGAACGCAAAAGGAGTGAAGCACTCGATGAAAAAATCCGGCACTTTGGCGACGATAACCTGCGCGCCTGCCGGTCGTCGCTCGCTGCTGCCCGTGCTTTCGCCGATGCTGTCGCAAAACTCCCGGCCTCCGCGGACCCGGGAAGAAAGGCCTGGCCGCTCATCCTCGGAAAACGCCTTGCTGGAATGCTCCATAAGCTCGAATCCGGCCTTGCGAACGACGGCAGGCATGATCTCATGCAGCTTGTAGCGTCTGACAACAAGGACATCGCACATCGACTCGCGGAAGGCCGGCTCTTTCATGCGCTCTACTGCTCCAACAGGCTTGAGCAGCGGCTCCTCGCGTGGACTTCAAATCCCCTTGCGGAGAAAACCGGAAAAGGGACGCCGACGATATCCTACGAGGACGTCTCCGCCCTCTTCCCTGACCGCATTGTGAAACAGTGGGAAGACGAACCCATGCCCGAGCAATGGGCCGGGACCTTGCGGCATTTCATTACAGAGCACCAGGATGCATTCCTTGAGTCAGTCCGTGCGCTTTCTGCCGTTAATCCCGCTCTCGGCCTGATCGCAGTGCACCAGTTTTCGGCGCAGCGGATACTGAAGAAGGCGGGAATCACGCTGGAACCCGGCATCTGCGCAATCAAGGCCGGCGCTCTCATCCTCGAAGAAAGCATTGACAGCGTTCACATCCGGGGAACGCTCAATCTGGTCCCCATTGCAGCATGCAGCAGCCTCCTCATCCTTGCTCAAGGGAAAGGGCACCTGGTCCCGCTAACAACGCCAGGCGTCACGGTTATTGCCACGCCCGCCATAGGTTTCCGGGCAGGGGGGCTCTCGGATGTCCTGCTGGACTGCCGGGTCCGAAAATACGCCATCGTCACACCTGATCAATCCGAGATTCCTGATGCAGCATCATACCTCGCCATAGCCCTGGGAGCCGCGGATTATCTCAGCAGGAGAGTCAAGGAGCATGCGCTCGGACGGGTCCAGTTCCCGGGCCAGATGCTCGATACGGAAGGAAGGGACGGCATAGCGAAGCTCGGCGCGGTCAAGGCCATGATCGCCCGCACCGAGGCTTGGAGGTTTCTGCTTGAAACCTTATATAATTTTTCCTCTCAATCCGAAATCCGAAATCCGAAATCCGAAATTGATCTTCTCCTCTCCACCCTCGCCGCCATGGCCTTCAGCCCCGAACCGGGGGCACTGGGCTACGATGCGGGCCAGGTCTTCGGCGGGTTTGCCTATTCAGAGGACGACCTGCTCTCGCGCTTCTACCGCGACAGCGCGCTGTTCCGGTTTCTCATGCCCGGGTACGGCGCCGCAGCCGAGCTATGGAAAATCTTGAACACAAATGATGTGCAGCGTTTTCATTCCGAATTCCGAATTCCGCATTCCGCATTTGAGGGCGAGCCCCTCAAAAAGTTCACTCCGAGAGCGGCGGAACTGGATCGCAGGTGCTCTGCACTGCCGGCTGCTGCGGACCCGCTCCTCGCAGGAGAGGCACAAGCCCTTTCCCTGGCCATCCCCCTGCTCCTGTCACATATCGAGCAGGGCCTGAACAGCGGCAGAAGCATGGAATTGGAAACCGAATCCTGCGAAGTCCTGCTTTCGCTTCTGGACGAGGCGATTCACAAGGCCGACGTGTCCGCGGGCCGCGGAACGGTCTCTCCAACGGCGCTCTTTCCCATTGAACCGACAGGCGCTGCCGTCGCGCTCGACGGGGACTACGAGACTTTCTGCGCAGCGCCCGGCGCTCCGCACAGATCGGGCAGCTTCCTCACGGCAACCTTCGACCGCTCTCCCCGCTTCGTGCCCGAGCTCCAGCTCCACGATCCGCGCCTGCGCGGCCGGTGGACGGAACTCGCCGGTTGGTTCAGGAAAAACTGCCGCGATAAACCGTTCGACGGCCTCTTTATCGAACGCTCCATCGAAAAAATTCACCGGGTGCCTGACGGGATCGTCGAGGCGATCAAGGAACAGAAGTGGCTCGCCACGTATATCCCGAAATCCGAAGACGGCCTCGGCTGGCGCAAGGCGGAGTACTATATCCTGAATTCCGCGGCCGGGAGCTTCGGCGACGCGGGCATCAACCTGCTCATCATGGCAAGCACGAGCATCGGCACCACGCCCATCCTTCTGGGCCTGAAGGACGAGCTCCCGCGCGTGCGCGAAGAGCTTGAGCCGCTGGCGCAGAACGCGGGCAGGCTGGAAGAAATCGGGACAAGGCTCGCTGCACTTATCAAGGCATTCGCCACCCCCGACCCGGCATGGATCAGGAAAGAGTACGAAGCGGTAATGAAGCTCGTGGACGAGCGCATCCGCAGCACCCGCGTGGTCAAATATCTTGCAGCCAATTTCCTGCGGGCTTTCTACGGCGCGGGCATCGCGGGCAGGCGCGGCGACTTCAATGGATTTATCGCAAACCTCAAACATGGGGGCGAACTGTTCGCCAAGGTGATGCCAGACGTCCGCGCGGCTCTCGATGAACTCCCGCGAAGGGAGCGCTGCCACAAGCTCTTTCTGCGCTACCTCGGCCACGGCGGAGTGAGCGCCTTTGCCCTGACCGAGCCTACCGCGGGCTCGGACTCGGGCGGGATCAAGACCACGGCGAAATTGCAGAAAATTAAACTGACACCAACGGGCGACGGCAGATATGCCTTCCGGCTCGTCGAGGCAAATGACAAAAGCGTCCGCTATCTCATCGACGCCGACCGCCTCGTCTTTAACGATCACGGCATTGCCTTCCGGACGCCGGACGACAAGACGGCCCCAATCCGGTACGACCGCTATGATTACCGGACCGATGAGGGCCTTCGCTACTACGAGCACCAGGGGAAGGCCTGCGAATTCCACGACATCGCACAGGTCCGGAACACCGATACCGGACCAATATACGAATACTACAGCCTGACCGGCGCCAAGATGTGGATCACCAACGGCAGCATCGCGACCCAG
>JAXIPA010000243.1:0-7390 GCA_045403145.1 Nitrospirota bacterium
CCCGGCCTTGTCAAGCCGTTCCTCCATGATGCGTCGCGTGCCGGACCCCTTCTCCCGCAGGATAAAGGGCTCGCCCCGAAGCTCTTCAACGGCAACGCTCTTCCTCTTCGCCCAGGCGTGGCCCGGCGGCACCGCGACGACGAGTTCGTCCCTGAGAAACGGGTGCGCCTCCAGATGAGGTTCGATCACGCGCGCCCCGACTACACCAATGCTCAAGTCGCCGTTCATCACGGCCTCGGCCACTTTGGCGGTGTCATCGATGACAAGCTGGACCGAGACGGAAGGATATTTTTTCCTGAACGCGCCGATGATGGGCGGCATGATGTACGCGCCCGGGATGGTGCTGCCGCCGATTTTCAATATGCCGGCCATTGTCCCCGAGACGGCCGCTATCTCTTCCCGCGCGTGGTCGCGCAAGGCGATAAGTTTCTGGCCGGAGCGGAACAGGATGTTTCCCGCCTCCGTCGGGACGACCCGCGTGCCGAGGCGGTCGAGGAGTTTTACTCCAAGTTCCTCTTCAAGGTTTTTGATGTGGCCGCTGACGGTGGGCTGGGTGAGGTAGAGCGCCTCCGCTGCCTGGGAGAAGCTGCGGAGCTTGATGAGGGTGCAGAATATTTCGATCTGGTGTAAATCCATCTATAAAAACAAACTCCGAATCTCACGCATCAAATCCCAAATAATATCCAAATTCCAAATTTCAATTCCCGGAATGTTTCGAAATTAGTGCTTTGATGATTGGAATTTATTTGGGTTCTTTCGTATTTATGCTGATCAGTAAAAGTCGAGGCCAAGTACTGATCGGAAGCCATCAAAATTCGTCATACCTGCGGAAGCAGGTATCCAGTGTTTTCATAACATTACCCCTTATGGATTCCAGCCTGCGCTGGAATGACGGCGCTAATGAATATAATGACATCCCTTGCAAGCATTTTCTACTTATTAACGAATGAACCTTTATTTGGAATTTCCTGCATAATCCCGCAGGAACTGCGTCAACAGCCGCACCCCGATACCGGTCGCGCCCTTCGGCGTATAGGGCCGTTCCTTGTCACTCCAGGCCGTCGCGGCGATGTCGAGGTGCACCCATGGGTATTTCTGCACGAACTTGGACAGGAGCGCCGCTGCCGTGATCACGCCGCCGGCCCTGCCGCCCGTGTTCTTCATGTCCGCGATGTCGCTCTTGATCTGTTCGTAATACTCCTCCCAGAGCGGCAATTCCCATACGCGCTCGCCAGTCTTGTTTCCGGCCTCGCGTATGCTTTGTTTTAACTTCTCATCCGTGCCGAGCATGCCGGTCGCCTCCTGCCCCAGGGCGATGCCGCAGGCGCCGGTCAACGTCGCGACATCAACGATCACGGCAGGTTTATAGGTGCATGCATAGGCAAGGGCGTCGGAGAGAATGAGCCTGCCTTCGGCGTCGGTATTGAGGACCTCGATAGTCTGTCCCGACAGGGTACGAAGAACGTCGCCGGGCTTGTACGCGCTGCCGCCCGGCATGTTCTCCGTGGCCGGGAGCAGGCCCACGATGTTGAGCGGGAGCTTGAGAGCCGCGGCTGTCCGGATCGCGCCGAGCACCGCCGCGCCTCCGGACATGTCGTCCTTCATCTTGTCCATGTTCTCGGCGGGCTTGATCGATATGCCGCCGGAATCAAACGTGATCGTCTTGCCCACGAGGGCAATGAAGGGCTTCTTCCCGCCTCCGCGGTATTCGACGATGATGAATTTCGGCGGCTGTGCGCTGCCCCTGGCCACGCCGAGGAGCGCGCCCATGCCGAGCTTCTCCATCTGCTTCCGTTCCAGCACCTTGAGCTTGAGTCCGAACTGGCGGCTGATTTCCCGCGCTTTCCCCGCAATGACCGTCGGCGTCATGTCCGCCGGCGGAGAGCTCACCATGTCCCGGGCCATCATGGTGGACCCGGCGATCACCTCGCCGGTCGCAACACCCTTCTTCAGGGCTTTGACCGCGAGTGCCGTTTCGGTCAGGAGCATTATTTTCTGAATTTCTTTTTTTCGGTCGTTCTCTTCGTTAGTCTTGTATCTCAAAAACCGATAGAGACCGAGCACGCCGCCTTCGGCGACTGCCTGGCCTGTTTCTTCATGGTCCTGGTTGAGGCCGTCGATGAGAATGGTGATGTCCTGAGCGCCGGCCGTCCTTAAGGCAGACGCCGCCTTTCCCGCCGCCTGGCGCAGGCGGTTCAGGGTGAAGTCGGCGCGCTTGCCCATTCCCGCGAGGGCCAGCCGCTCCGCCGCGATCCCGCCCTCCGGATAGAGGAGATGGACCGCGCCCGGCCGGGCCTTGAAATCTCCGCGCTTGATGAGCCGCAAGATCATTCCGCCGAGCGCCTTGTCCGCCCGGGCCGCGGCGTGTCCGGGCTTTTCGTCGTCGAACAGCAGAAACACCGCACCACTAGTCTTGTATTTTTCTATCTTGCCGGCACTGACGTTGATCTTCATAGACTCCTGCCAAATTGAAAATTCTCAATTTCCAGCCTTCAATTTACCATTCTCAGTCTTTCCTCAGCACAACCGGCTCCAGACCTTCAAGCGCCAGTTTGCCCGCCACCTGCTCCGCCCGTTCCGCGGACCCGTAGGACCCGACGCGCACGCGGTAAAACCGGGCGACACTTGTTTCGAGCGGCACAATGAAGACCCGTTCGAACTTCTTCGAGAGCCGCTCCTTCAGCTGTCTCGCGCTTTCCTCTTCCGCAAAGGTCGCGGCCTGCACCGTGTACTGCGCCGGACCATGCGCTGCATCCAGCGACTCGAGCATGACCCGTGCGGTGCCCTGCTCGACGAACCCCAGTTCCTTTGCTGCGCCATACGACAGGTCAAGGCCCCTGCTTTTGACGAAGGGCCCCCGATCGTTGATCTTCACGTTAACGCTCCTGGAATTGTCCAGATTCGTGACGCGAATGGCGGTGCCGAGCGGCAAAGTCCGGTGGGCGGCTGAGAGTCCGTACATATCGAAGACCTCTCCGGAGGCGGTTTTTTTGCCATGGAATTCCTTGCCATACCAGGCGGCAACTACCGTTGCCCGGTACATCCAGTCCGGTGGCGGCACAGGTGCAGGCGCGGCGGCGGTTGGCGGTGGAGGTGGAGGTATTGAAGCGATGGAGGAAATTGGAGGCTCTGGCGGCATGCCTGTGCCCGCGCATGCTGCCAGCGTTGCGAGCGCGCAGATCACCCACAACATCGTATGGAAAGGACCGTGGGATCTCACGCTGCCTTCCTGTTATGCGGAAGTCTTTTTCTCACCGGCTTTTGCCTCGGCTGCTTTCTTGGAGGCCTGCTTGTACGTCTTGGCCGTGCGGAGCTTCCTCTGCGCGCGCTTCACCTGCTTGAGGGCCTTGCGCGCCTCGGGCTCCGACTTCTTTCCGCCGCTCTTCGCTGCCTTCTCCGCTGCCGCCTTTTTCAGTTTTTCGATTTTCTGTTTGAGCTCTTCCTGGTTGACCTTGATCACCGTGCAATCCTCCTTAGAAAATAACTGACATATCAATCCATTCAAGACCCACATAATAGACAAAAACACTTCCGAAATCAAGAAGTTTCCTGTTTTTTGTGTTTTTACCGGCTGATCAGCGCAAAAAAAGGGAGTCGCCCTTGCGGGGACCCCCTTGATGGATTGTGCTGATTGATGCTTAGCAGCCCACAGGAGCTTTCTTCGCTGACGCGGCCTTCAAGCTCATTACGGTATCCTTCTCGACGGAAGCTTCTACTTTGTCTCCAGCTTTGACCTTGCCGAGATCCACACCCTTGTCGGCCTTGAGCGCCTCGTCCTTGCCGTCAACGGTGAGAACGATCGTGCCTGCCTTGGCGTCCACGCTCTTGACTGTGCCCTTCTTCATGTCAGAAGCGAATGCCAGAGAAACCAGAGAAACAACCAGGACAACAACTGCCAGAACCGCTGTAACCTTCTTCATGTGTTCTACTCCTCCTGTATAAAATGAGATTGGGATTGCCCCTGTCTGTGGTTGCATACATTACCACACCTTAAAAAATTACTCAATTTAAATTTTAAATGATGCCATTTGGAAATATTGTGGCCTGCCTAATCCCCCTCAAATTCCGTGAGGGCGAATACGGTATATCCCTTTTCCAGCAACTTCTTTTTCCCCCCCACATCCGGCAGGTCCACAATAAACGCCATCTCCACGACGATCGCGCCGAGCTTTTCGATCAGCGCAGCGGCGGCAAGCGCCGTTCCTCCCGTCGCGAGAAGATCGTCCACCAGGAGCACCCGCTCCCCTTTTTTCAGCGCGTCCTTGTGGATCTCGATCCGGTCCGTGCCGTACTCAAGAGCGTACTCCTGCGTTTCGACCTCAGCGGGCAGCTTTCCCTTCTTCCGGATCGGAATAAAGCCCTTGCCGAGCGCGTAGGACATCGCGGCGCCGAGTATGAATCCCCGCGACTCTATGCCGACGACCGTATCGAACTCATATTCCTTCCGGATATACCGCTGGGCCAGCGAGTCGATGACCAGCCGGAAGCCGACCGGATCCTTGATGAGCGTCGTAATGTCGCGGAACATGATCCCCTTCTTGGGGTAATTCGGTACGGTCCTGATCTTTGATTTGATCGGCATTGTTCTCCTCCGTTATGCATCCCCCATGCAGCTCAGCACGACTCTCCTTCTGCTTCTCCGCTCTCCTTGTATTGTTCCACCCCGATCCGGTAGAGGTCCTCGCCGTATACATCATTCACCACAATGGCGGGGAAATTTTCGACTTCGAGCCGCATCACCGCCTCGGTCCCCAGCTCGGGGTAGGCGACAACCTCGGCCTTCTTAATGGTCTTGGAGATAAGAGCGCCAGCGCCGCCGATGGCCGCGAAATAGACCGCTTTGAACTTCTTGATCGCGTCCTTCACTCCCTGCCCGCGCGGCCCTTTGCCGATCATCCCCTTGAGTCCGAGTTCAAGCAGCGTGGGCGTGTATTTGTCCATGCGATAGCTGGTTGTCGGGCCGGCCGCTCCGATGGGCTTTCCAGGCGGAGCGGGGGTGGGCCCGGTATAATACAGGATCTGACCGGTAAGGTCGAAAGGGAGCTTTTCTCCCTTTTGGTGGCCTTCGACCATATACTTGTGGGCCATGTCCCTGCCCGTGTACATGACGCCGGAAATGACCACGCGGTCTCCCGCCCTGAGACTCTCGATGACGGCGTTGGTCAGGGGAGGATGTAGTTTGATCGGCTCAGTCATATGTCACGTTCACCGCATGCAATCAGGACAAAAGTTGTTTCTCGGTTTTCATTCCGCAATCCGCTTGTACCCGCGCCATCGCAAGAGCAGGGTGAAATCCGCATTCCGCAATCAAATAATAATCGTCTTATGCCTCGCCGCGTGGCAGTTGATGTTCACCGCCACGGGCAGACTTGCAATGTGGCACGGAAAGGTCTCCACGTGCACGGCCATGGCCGTGACGTTGCCGCCGAGTCCCTCGGGGCCGATGCCGGTCCTGTTCACCGCCTTGAGCAGCAGTTCCTCGAGCGACGCGAGCTCCAGTCTGGCATTCGGGCTGCCTATAGGCCGCAAAAGCGCCTTCTTCGCGATGAGCGCGGCCTTTTCGAAGTCGCCGCCGATGCCCACGCCGATAACGACGGGAGGACACGGGTTTGCGCCGGCCTTCCGCACGCACTCGAGCACGAAAATCCTGATCCCTTCGACGCCCTCGGTCGGACGCAGCATCCGGATCACGCTCATGTTTTCGCTCCCCGCTCCTTTGGGCATGAACGATATCTTGAGCTTGTCGCCCGGCACGAGCTCGGTATAGACGATCGCAGGCGTGTTGTCGCCGGTGTTCTTCCGCGTCAGGGGGTCCACGACCGACTTCCGGAGATAGCCTTCTTTATAGCCCTTGCGCACGCCCTCGTTGATGGCGTCGACGATAAACCCGTTCTTGATCCTGAGGTCCTGGCCGATCTCGACGAAAAAAATCGCGATGCCCGTGTCCTGACAGACCGGGATGTGCTCTTCCCTCGCTACGCGCGCGTTCTCCTTCAGGAGCCCGATGAGCTCCTTCGCCGCGGGAGCGGTCTCGGTCTCCTGCGCGCGGTCAAAGGCCGTGAGCACGTCCTCGCTCAGGTTGTATGCCGCGTCCACGCACATCTGCGCGACAATGTCCCGGATATCGTCTACATGAATTTCGCGCATCCCGATCTCACCGCATCAACTGACTTCATAAACGCCGCATTTTCATCCGGGCTCAGCCTGATCTCTACCACCTGTTCGACCCCCCGCGCGCCGAGCTTCACGGGAACGCCTGCAAAGGCGGCCTTGACGCCGTACTCGCCGTCAAGCCAGGCTGAACAGGGGAGGATCTTCTTCTTGTCCAGCAGCACGGCCTCGACCATCTCGAGAGTGGCCGCGGACGGAGCGTAGTAGGCGCTCCCGGTCTTGAGCAGTGCGACGATCTCGGCGCCGCCGTTTCTCGTGCGCTCGACAAGCCTGTCGATAGTTTTTGCGTCCATAAGCTCTGTGATGGGAATTCCGGCCACGGTCGAATAGCGCGGCAGCGGTACCATGGTGTCGCCGTGCCCGCCGAGAACCATCGCCTGGATGTCCTGTGCCGAGACGTCCATCGCCTGGGCGAGGAACATGCGGTAGCGCGCGGTGTCGAGCACGCCCGCCATGCCGAGGATCCGCTCGCGGGGAAAGCCCGTGGCCTTCATCGCGACGTAGCACATCACGTCCAGCGGGTTGGAGACCACCACGACGATCGCCCGGGGAGCGACGCGGGCGATCTGCTCGCACACCGAGCGTACGATCCCGGCGTTGGTCTTGGTGAGATCGTCCCGGCTCATCCCGGGCTTCCGGGCGATGCCGGCGGTGACGACGAATAGCTCCGCCCCGGCCGCCGGATCATAGGTGTTGCTCCCGACGATCCGGGTATCGAATCCCTCGATCGGGCCGGACTGCCACTGGTCGAGCGCCTTGCCCTGCGGCACTCCTTCCACCACGTCGATCATCACGACGGTGCGGGCGAGGTTCTTTTCCGCCAGCCGCTGGGCCGCAGTGGCTCCTACGTTTCCCGCGCCGACGACGGCCACTGTCTCGAGCATGAAAGGCCCGCTCTGGATGTTGAGGATGAGGTCGAACGCGATGGCCTAAGGCGCCGAAATGTAGCGGCTTACAGATTACCCGGAAACCCTGGCACCGCCGGTCTGGCGGAGCGCTTCGTAGAGTACGATCCCGACCGCTGTCGCGAGATTGAGGCTGCGCACGGGCCCCGTCATCGGGATCGTGAAGCTGCGATCGGGATGCTTCTCCAGGATCCGATCGGGCATGCCGTCGGTTTCGCTGCCGAACACGAGGCAGCTGTTCGCCCGGTACGGCGCCTCCCAGAAGCTCCGGTCGGCCTTGGCGGAGAAGTACAGGCAGCGGCTCCGGTCCATCG
>JAXIPA010000101.1:0-37063 GCA_045403145.1 Nitrospirota bacterium
C
Source organism: Nitrospirota bacterium (assembly GCA_045403145.1). Taxonomy (GTDB): domain Bacteria; phylum Nitrospirota; class UBA9217; order UBA9217; family UBA9217; genus JAJYKN01. The sequence continues at coordinate 2 of JAXIPA010000101.1, forward strand.
GCGGAGCTCGGCGAGGCTGACCTGCCTTCCGTCCGGGGCCGGAAGATTGAACTCGGGCGCCCGGTCGCCCTGGGTAATGATCTTTTTCCCACCGGTCCCCTTCCGCTCCATTAAAATGTAGCCCGCCGCAAAGAGGGCGACACACAGGACAATGACTGTAAGAAAAACGATCTGCTTCGCGTTTCCGCGTTTTGTTTCGTTGGCCGCCATCTTCCGATCCACGCTCCCGGTCTCAGTTTACACGGGGCAGCACGTCCCCGTCTTAAGTGCGAGCGGTATTATACGATTTATCTCCGGCGGTATCAAGAGGAAAGAACCTGGAAGCCCATGCCGCCCGGACACGGCGGGACGCCACCCCGACAACGACGGCGGCTCCACCTTGCCGGGGCCGGCGGAGAAGCCGATAAATCCGGGTTTTTATGACGTCCGCGGCATTTTTTATGTTGAAAAAGCAGGTCACTTTGTTATAATGGCGACTATGATTCACGAAATCAAATTACACGGAACTGCCAACGCAAAACTGGATTACTTCGTCACCATCTGCGGGTCCGATTTGAGCAGCAGGTACTGCTACGAATCATTCCCCGAGGGCGACCGTTTCTTTTCCGGCAGGAACGAATTCGTCATCTCTCCGGACGGCATCAGCTACACGGGGACCGGCGGCAGCCTCTGCGAATACATGTTCGGCGTGGACCTGCCCTTGAAGGACCTCCTGCGGAAGGACGTCTCGAACCGCCTGGTCATGTACGGCGCGTTCTCCGACAACACCGACAACATCACCTTCACCAACGACACCGCCGGCAGGGAAACCTTTGACCATGTCTTTCTCACCGGCAACGCGGTCTCGAACTACTACTTCTTCGTGCACGCGTCCCGGCAATCGGAAATCAGGGAGGTCCAGCGCGACATCCTCAAGTTCACCGGCAAGCAGCTGAAACGGAGCACGACGGTCGGCGCCGCGGACGACACGCGGCTCTGCAGCGAGATTTTCGACACCCTGGGCGATGACAAGGCCCTTGTGTTCCTCTTCCGCCTGCTCAACCGGCACAACGAGGAATACTTCCTCACGTTCAACAAATATTACTCCGAGCAGAAGACCCTTACCCCGAAGGCGCGGGCGGTCCTGGACGACCTGGCGCGTAAATACAACATCATCCCCTACCAGCAGGAACGCATCAAGATCGACGGGATGTACAAGCTTCCCGAAAACAAGAAGATCGTGGACGAATACAAGGACATCCTCATTTCCGTATCGGAAAAGGGCGAGGTGAACCCTTCGGAGCTCGCGAAACTCTCCCGTCTCCGCACGCTCTCCCTCCGGCTTAATATCCCGCACAACCTCTTCGACACCCTGGACGAACTCCTTCTCAAGGACATGAGCATCGTCGAGGTCGAAGAACCCGATTACGTGCGGGAAACCCGGGCGATCTTCGAAGGCCTTTTTTTCCAGGCGGACAAGATCAAAGGCCATATTTCCCAGGAAGACCTCGTCAAGCTCCTGGTGGCAAAGCAGAAATCGACGCTGGTGCGCGATCAGGCCTTTGAAGGCCTGCTGCTCGACACGGTGCGCGCGTGCGACGAGCACGCCCGGGACAAAGACGACATGAGCGTGCTCGAGACCATGAGCCATATCCTCACCTACTTCGACCGGTACGACAGCACCGCGACGACGATCAACAATCTCGCCTTCATGGAGAATTCGACGCTCAGCGAAGACAACATCCGGAGCATCTTCGGCAACAAGGAGATCTTCGACCAGATCAGCCCCCCCCTGTTCCGCGAGTTGCTCATCTCCGCGCTGCTGGACAACCGGTACCTGACCCGCTACGGCCGCAAGAAGATCGACGTGCTCTATCAGGGGCTTCTCCAGATAAAATCGGGCGACACGACGTACCGCGATGTGGCCGCTTCCATCGCGAAGATCAACGAGGACGACAAAATTTACACGGCAATCCACCGCTACATCAAGGACCGGTTCAAGAGCATCTACGCGGAACTGAATTCCAAAGAGGACCAGGAGATCTTCATCCAGGACCTCACCCGGGAGATTCAGTCCAGGGGCATCGTGCAGGGGCCGGTCCCGCACGGCGTGTTCGAGGAGATCATCCTCGACATCCGGAAGGAATCGTTCTACCTCAACAACCTCCTTCCGCACATCATCGTGTCGAGGGACCACCGGGTCCGCGAAGACTTCCTGATGAACAGCGGACTCGACCGGTTCTATGTCGAGGAGCTCGAAAAAGACTACTTCGGCATGAATAAGATAGAAAACCACATCCTCGAGGAGATCAGAAAGTAGCCATGTTCAGGACCCTGGACCGCTATATATTCCGCGAGATGGTGACGCCCTTTTTCCTCAGCACGGCGGTGCTTCTTCTTGTCCTGTTCCTCCAGAAGCTGTTCATGCTCGCGGACCTCGTCGTTGCGAAGGGCGTCAGCCTGCTCTCGACCGCACAGGTCCTTATCTACATCATCCCGGGCTTTCTGGTCATCACCCTGCCCATGTCGCTCCTCGTTGCAGCGCTCACGGCTTTTTCCCGGATGAGCGCCGACTCCGAGGTGAACGCCATGAAAGCGTCCCGGATCAGCCTCTACCGCATGATTCGTCCGGTGTTCCTCTTCGCGCTCCTGACCTTTGCGGCCACCGCCGTCACCTCGCTCGTCCTCGTGCCCGGGTCCAACGCCGCGCTCAAAGCGCACCTTTTCAATATGGTCAAATCGCGGCTCATGGTCGGCATCGAGCCAGGCGTATTCAGCAGCACGTTCGAAGGCATGGTGATCTATGTAGACAAAATGGACGCCTCCGACAATATGGAAGGCGTTTTCATCTCCGACGAGCGCTCCGTCCGGGAGCCCTACGCCATCGTTGCCAAGCGGGGCAAGCTGAGCGCGGACCCCCAATCGCTGAACGTCACCCTGGCCATGCAGGACGGATCCATCCATACGCAGCCCCGCGAGGGCCAGGCCTACTCCCTCATGAGCTTTTCCGCGGCCAGGCTCTATCTCGACATCAAGGAATCCCTGGTGAAAAGGGGCGCCCCCGGAAAGGGCCATGAAGACCTGAACAGCACGGAATTGCTGGAAGACATCCGGAAAACGCGCAGTGACGGAAAGCCGACCTTCACCCAGGAAACGGAGCTGCACAAGCGGCTCTCGATCCCCTTCGCCTGCCTCATTTTCGGGCTCATCGGCGCTCCCCTCGGCATCCGGCGGCACCGGACGGGAAAGTCTGCCGGCATTGCCATTGCGCTTCTGATGTTTCTGATCTACTATATCATTCTGGGCTCTGCGACCAATCTCGCCGAAACCGGCACCCTTTCCCCCCTTCTGGCATTCTGGATTCCGAACTCCCTCATGGTCGTCGCGGCCCTGCTGTTCGTCCTGAAAAAAGGGCAGGAAGTGAATTTGCAGATCGGGGACTCGATAGCCATGGCCTATTACGGCGCGAAAGAACGGATCACAAAAGCGCTTCACCGCGGGAAGTATCCGTAACCGTCATGAATATCCTGAGCAGGCATATACTCCGTGAATTTATGAACCTGGTCGTCGGCGTCCTCGCGGGCATCCTCGTCGTGTACCTCTGCGTCGAATTTCTCCAGAAAGCGGACAAATTCATCAAGTACCACGCCACCATTTCCCAGGTTTTCCGCTACTTTCTCTACAGCGTCCCCGGCATGATTTCCCTGTCGCTGCCCATGGCGACGCTGATCGCGGCCCTCCTGTCGCTCGGCAACCTGTCGCGCCACAACGAAATCATCGCCATGCGCGCGAGCGGGATGAGCCTCGGCAGGATCATCATGCCCGTGCTTGCCGGCGGGCTCGTGATATCCGCCTTCAGCTTCATCAACAACGAATACATCATGCCCGCGTACAGCACGCGCGCAAACTACATCCGCAACATCGAAATCGAAAAGAAACAGCAGCGGATCATCTTCCAGCAGCAAAAGCTGTGGCTCCGCGGACCCGACAACAGCATCGCCAATATCGAGCTGGTGTCCCCGAACCGAAACGAAATGATCGGCCTGAACATATACAAGCTGAACCCCGACTACTCGGTCCGGGAACGCATCAGGGCGGCCAGCCTCCTGTGGGAAAACGGCGCATGGAAGCTCAAAAACAGCCGCACCTACGCGGCCGAGGGGGATGTGGTGCTGTCCCGCTCCTCCGACGGCGAAGTGTTCAATATCGTGGACGGCCCCGAGGACCTGGGCACGATCATTAAAACCTCGGCTGAAATGAACTTTCCCGAGATGTGGGCTTACATCAAGAAGCTCAGGACAGGCGGATATAAGACCGTCATGTACGAGGTCGACCTGCACGGCAAAATCGCGTTTCCGTTTTCCAGCCTGCTCATGGCGATGATCTCCGTCCCCTTCTCGATCCACAAGGTACGCAGCGGCGGAGCGGCCAAAGGCTTTGCGCTCGCCATCCTTATCGCCTTCGTCTACTGGACGCTGATGAGCGTCGGCGCCTCGCTCGGCCGTTCCGGCGCAATACCGCCTTTGGCCGCGGCCTGGTTCGCAAATATTTTGTTCGGTATCGCCGCGGTCATCGTGCTGTTTCGCATGCAGCGATCGGCGTAAAAGCGGCTCATGGCTTGCGGCCTCACCTTCGGCCTGTCAACGTGCGAAATCGCATTTCGTTTATTCGTGCAAGAGGTGCTCCAGCGAATGCATATACTCTTTTTTTCTCAACGCATCCTTCCGGAGCACCTCGTCTGAGGCCATGCTGAAGCGGATCGTCAAAATCACGGCCGGCCTTGCGCTGATCCCTTTCTGCCTCGGATTTACCTGGCAGCTTGCCCGGACGGTCTTCTCCACCGTGTACGAGTCCGGGGCGCCCTATTACTTTTTTGCAGGCGGCCTCGCCTACCTTACGGCCCACCTGCTCTTCAAAAAACCGATCTTCACTTACGTAATCGGGCATGAACTTACCCATGCCCTTTTTGCCGTGCTCTTCGGCGGCTCGGTGAAAGCGCTGCACGCCGGCGAACGCGGCGGGAGAGTGACGCTTACAAAGTCGAATTTCGTGATCACGCTCGCACCCTACTTTTTCCCGCTTTATACCTTCATCGCCCTTGTGCTCTACGGGACCGCCCGCGCGGCCGGAGCCGGCGCAGCGGCCACGAATACGCTCATTTTCCTGAGCGGCTCCGCCTTCACCTTTCACCTGGTGCTGACCTTCATATTTCTCCAGACAGACCAAAGCGACATCAGCGAACAGGGCGCTCTCTTCTCCTATCCGCTCATTTATCTTTTCAATGTGGCTTTCGCGGCGTTCCTGGTCTCCGTCTTCCTTGCCAAAAACATGGACTACCGGGGGTTTCTCACCGGTGGTATAATGAAAAGCGCGGACATGGTTGCCGTGCTCATGAAAAAGGCGTTTGCGCTTCTGGCGCTGCGCTGAACAGCGCGGCGATCCGCGAACATTGCGGAGAAAATGACGTCTTCAGCGGGAAAGGCCGTATAATGCTGCTCATAGGATTGACGGGCGGAATCGCAAGCGGGAAGAGCCTCGCGGCGCGGGCGCTCCGGGACCACGGCGCCTGTCTCATCGACGCCGACCGGATCGTCCATGAGCTTCTCAGACCGGACCAGCAGGCATGGCAGGAAGTGCGCGATTACTTCGGGACGGGCATCCTGCTGCCGGACCGGAGCATCGACCGGAGAAGGCTCGGCGAGGTCGTTTTTCATGACCCGGAGAAGAGGGCCTGGCTCAACGGCTGCCTGCATCCCCGGGTGTTTGACGCCTACACGGCGCAGGTGCGGAACCTGCGGAACCGGCCGCGGGACACGATAATCGTGCTCGACGCGGCGCTTCTTATTGAAACGGGATACCACCGCAATATGGACAGAATCATCGTGGTCTACGCCGAGCCGGAGCAGCAGCTCGAGCGTCTGATCCTGCGCGACGGCTTCACGGAAGAAGAGGCGCTCGCCAGGATCAGAAGCCAGATGCCGCTTGCCGAGAAGCGCGGATACGCCGACTACGTAATCGACAATACAGGCTCCCGCGAGCATACCGAACTGCAGGTCAAAGAACTGTTCACCAAACTTAAGCGGGAAGCGGAGATGACGTCGTGAAAAACGGGGCCATGCGGATCGTGCCTATGGGGCGTTCACATCTCGGCGCCTGCACGGAAATCGTCAAGACCTCGGAGCCCTGGAAGTCCCTGCAGGAAGACATCGACTTTTCACGCTTCATTTCTTTGAAGCAGGCCTATGTGTGCGTCGCCGGCGAGGAAACGGCTGGGTTCGTCATTTTCACGCCGGAGCCCGTGTTCGCGCGCGGAGGCTATCTCCGCGCCATCGGGGTATCGCCTCATATGCGAGGGCAAGGGATCGGGAAAAAACTGATGATATTTGCGGAGAAGGAAACAGCGCGCCGCGCGCGGAATCTCTATCTCTGCGTATCTTCGTTTAACCGTCGGGCGCAGGCCTTCTACAACAGCCTCGGCTACACCCGCGTTGGAAAAATCCCCGGGCTGATAACTCCCGGAACATCCGAGTATATCTTGTGGAAGCCTCTTTCCGCCGGCGCCGCACCGGGGAACAGGAGACCGGGCTCCTGACGTCCTTCCGGATGCCTGCTGTTTTTTGCGTGGATTCGGACGTCATTTCTGATATAATTGCACCTTATGAAAGACATAAAAAAGATAGACCTGTTCAAGAACCTTTCGGATGACGAGCTTAAGGAGTTGAGGCCCTACCTCGTTGCGGCGGCCTATAAAAAGAAAGAGGATATTTTCACGGAAGGCGACCAGCCGGAATGGTTTTACATCGTAGCGAAAGGGAAAGTGAAGATCACGAAACTCTCCCATGACGGCAAGGAAATCATCCTTGAGGTCATATCGCCGACGGACATCTTCGGAGGGGTGGCGGTGCTGCGGAACTTCCCCTATCCCGCCAATGCCGTGGCCATGGAGGACAGCGAGGTCGTCAAGATCTCCCGCAAGAACCTCATGCGTCTGGTGGACCGGTTCCCGAACCTGATGTACTGCATCGCCCTCCAGCTCGGGGACCGCATGAAAAGCTCCTACGATTCGCTCAAAAACATCGCCCTCGAGCGCGTTGAAGCGAGGATCGCCGCACTGCTGCTGAAACTCTCGGGCAAAATCGGCAGGGAAACAAAAGAAGGCCTCCTCATCGACATGCGCCTGACGAAACAGGACGTCGCCGACATGGTCGGCACCACGGTAGAGACTTCGATCCGAACCTTCAGCAAATTCAAGAAGCAGGGCCTGGTGGCCGACGTTGACGGCAAGATTGTCATCAAGGACCGGCAAGGGCTCGTAAAAATCAGCTCATAGCCGACAGTTCATGGTTCTTCATCGGGGACCTGTCAGTCATGAGCTGTCAACCAAGAGCTATGAGCTTAATGCTGTTCCACTTTCGTCAGCAGCGTCATCAGCATGTTGTAGAAAAAAAGAAAGACGGTCAATGCCTGGACGGCGCCGGATATCACGGTAAGAGTACGATATAGTCCGTCCGGGCTGTAGACATTCAGCGTATAGAAAAGGAGCATCGAGACCAGCGAGATGTTCGAGAGGTAAAACTGCGCTTCTCCGATTTTATTGCTGTACAGGGGGCGCCCCATGAACCTCGGCAGAATGTGATAGCCCACGCCGTATATCATCATCGATACCCATCCGAGCATGTTCAGGTGCGAATGCACGAATTTCATCGCCATGACGTTCTGGTTCCCGAGCATGACGATCCCCAGGACCGCCGCAACGCCGAGATAGACGATGCTCATTACGATAAACCCCTTCACGAATCTGTCCATACGATACACCTCCCGTAGTTATAAAGTATAATCAGTATAGAGCATCCGGCGGCAGGATGCTATGATATGCCTCATAAATATGCCGGAAGCCGGAATATGATGCACGTCATAACGGTCCTATGATAATTCTGTTATCGTATGATCAGCAAAAAAAATTCAAAGGAGGACACTATGATCGCGGAAAAAAAGAAAGTGACGAAAGATTCCATAATCGGTGACATAATCAAGATGAGTCCCGAAGCAAAGGCGGTGATCCAGAAGTATTTCGGAAACGGGTGCTTCACCTGCGCGGGCATCAACGTGGAATCCATATCCTTCGGCTCCATGATGCACAACATGGACCCGAACAAGATCGTCGACGAAATCAACGCGCTGGAGGAGTAAGATGGCGACCAAAGAGCTCAAGTGTTTCGTATGCGGCGCGGACGACAAGGCCAGGGTTTTCCTGCCCTGCTACCATGAAGGAAAGGAAAAGGTCGTCTGCACCCGTTGTCTCCCCATGCTGATCCACGGCGCGCACTAGGGCAGCCTGAACCAGGCCGGCCACGAGGGCAGCATGTGGAGGTAGGAAACGACCGCCGCGGCGATCGGCATCAGCACCGACATCCGGAGGCGCTTGAATTCGTCCCTGAGTCCGACCAGTTTGATCGTGATCGTCTCGGGAGAGCGATACCGCGAAAACGACGGGAAAAAGCGGGGCGTCCGCTCGCAGTACGACCTGAAGTCCTGGCCGAAAATGTCTTCGAGGACCCCTTCTTCCGCCGTGATCACGAGACGCGAGTAGATGATGAATCCGATGAAGATCAGGGCCAGCAGCGAGAAGCTTTTAAAGAAACATGCGGTCGAAAGGGCAAGGCAAAACGTACCGAAGTAAAGCGGGTTGCGCGTGATCGAATAGGGGCCCTCGGTCTGGAGTTCCGCGTCCTTGCGCCCCCCTACGTACAGGGTGGCCCACAGCCGGAACCCCAGGTAGAGCGTGAAAAACAGCCACCCCGCCATATACAGGCCGAGGGCGGCGAGGCCGCCTTTCTCAACAACCGGCCTGCTGAAGAGGAGTGCCAGGAAGGAAGGCGCGAACAATGCTTTGCCCATCTTTCCCCTGAATCTGAAGGCGTACGAATCCCCGAGTTTTCTCATTCCCCTCCCTTAATCGTAATTCCATAATGTAATGTTTTCGGACCAGGCGCGGATCTGTTCGACAATTTACCTTCCGGCCGGCAGGAAGAACGCGCGATGGCCTCCTTTGAGAGTAATCTTTATAGCACAAATAGAAATATTTTGAAACATTTATATGCACTCTTGCCTGAGAGCTGTCCGAAATTATACAAATGCCCAGGGTATCAAGCCGTGCCGCAACCTCCGCTGTAAAACGACAAATTATGATGGGTTCGGAAAAAGTCGAAAATCGCCGCAGGACCGTCATTCTGGCTTGCCTGCACCCAGAGGTTACGAGCGAAGCGTAGTGCAGGGTGTCCAGAATCGTTTCTTCTCAGAATGTTATATGGCAATATGATTCCCGACAGCAATGACGACTTTTTACGATTTCGTCAATTATGAATGGCTTTTTTTTAGCTGTCATGCTATAAAATAACGCCAATCCGGCGGATAGAGGGGAATATTTCAGTGAACGGGGTGTACTTGCTTCATGGATAAACCATTGGCAATCGTGCTCGTGAGCGGCGGTATGGACAGCTGCGTCACCGCGGCATTGGCAAACCGGGAATACGGCCTTGCATTCCTGCACGTGAACTATGGGCAGAGGACCGAGGCGCGTGAACTGCGTTCGTTCAACGAACTGGCTGACTATTACCAAGCGGAAAGACGCCTCGTCGTAAGTATCGAGCACCTGAAGATCATCGGCGGCTCCGCCCTCACGGACGACTCTATCCCCGTTCCCGATGCCTCTGATTCTCATTCCGAAAGGAGCCTGCCCTCGAACGATTCTATCGGGGGCAATCCGCAATCCGCAATCCCGACCACCTACGTCCCCTTCCGGAACGCTCACCTCCTCTCCATTGCCGTGTCCTGGGCGGAGGTCATCGGCGCTGTGAAGATCTTCATCGGCGCAGTCGAGGAAGACAGCTCCGGCTATCCTGACTGCCGGGAAACGTTCTATCAGGCGTTCAACAAAGTCATAGAAATGGGAACACGGCCTGAAACGAGGGTCGAGATCGTCACTCCGCTGATCCACATGAATAAGTCGGAAATCGTGAGCAGGGGGACGGAACTTGCGGCGCCCCTGCACCTTACGTGGAGCTGCTACCAGAACAGCGACGCGGCCTGCGGCAGATGTGAGAGTTGCGTGCTTCGGTTGAAGGGATTTCGCGAGGCGGGAGTGAAAGACCCGATTCCCTATGAGAAGACGCGAAGTTAGGAAGGTGGAGATTACGTTTATTGCTCGCTTTCTTGACTTCTCTTCTTACCTCCGTGTTTTGCGATACACCCTGCGAACGCTGCGTCTGCGGTAGAAAGCCCCTGCCTCATCCCTGCCACACCCCGTCAATCACCGCGCCGCAATGGCCGCATTTTCCGTCTTCGATATTTTTCGCCTCTACCCTGAATCCGACGCGCTCGATGATGGTCCGCCCGCAGCTCCAGCATGACGTGTCTTCCCCTTCGCCCGGGATATTGCCTTCATATACGTACCGGAGCCCCGCGTCGAGGCCTATGCGCCGTGCGCGGGCGAGCGTCTCCACGGGGGTCCGGGGCTCATCCGTTAATTTATAGGTGGGATGGAACCGTGAAACATGCCACGGCGTCTCTTCGCCCACGGACTTGATGAATTTTGCGATGTCCGTCAGTTCCTCGTCCGAGTCGTTATGACCGGGGATGACGAGCGTCGTGATCTCGATCCAGATGCCGTACTCTTTATAAAGCTTGATCGCGTCGAGCACGGGCTGGAGCCGGGCGCCGCAAACCTCACGGTAAAATTCGTCCCGATACCCCTTGAGATCGATATTTGCCGCATGAAGGTAAGGCCCTATGACCTGAAGCGCCTCAGGCGTGATGTATCCGTTCGTCACAAAGACGTTCTTGAGACCCGCCGCGGTTGCCAGGCGGGCCGCCTCGTAGGCCAGTTCGAAGTAGATCGTCGGCTCGGTATAGGTATAGGAAATACTGGAGCAGCCCAGCCTGCGGGCTGCTTCGACGAGAACAGCGGGGGAAACGTCCTCGCCGAGGATCATTCCTCCCCGGTCGCGCGGAAGTTGCGAAATGTCGGCGTTCTGGCAATGCCTGCAGCGGAAGTTGCAGCCGGGAGCGGCAATGGAAAACGAACGGCTGCCGGGCTGGAAATGGAAGAGCGGTTTTTTCTCGATCGGGTCTACGTTTCGGGCGATCACCTTGTCATAGACAAGGCTGTAAAGGGTCCCGTCCCGGTTTTCGCGCACCGCGCAGATCCCGCGCTTCCCCGGCGGGATGAGGCAGCGGTGACAGCACAGGCTGCAAAGGACTTTTTTGCCTTCTTTCGGCTCCTGGAACATTGCGGGCTTCATCGGTGATAACTCCCTGTCTGCCTCCCAGAGTGAGACGAAGGGCATCGTCGCGGACTCGCTGCGGTTACAGCGATTCCGGATGCGACAGCTTTTCTCCCTTGAGTTTATGCTCCACTGCTTCAGCCTGGATCTTTGCCTTGCATGCCGGACAGATGTTTTCCGGGGACGGATTTCCGCATACCAGGCACTTCTTCTCGGGACCGGCCTTGAGCCCTTCGGCTTGGAACACCATTTCAAGAAATTCGCTCTCCGACACGTGCCCGTCCATGTGCAGGTTTTCACCAAAGATGGTCTTGGGCAGCGTGGCTATCCGGTATCGCTTCACCAGGTCCGGAAAATCGCTCGCGACGATGATGCTGGTGGAAATAAGCCTGCTCTCGAGCGCAAGCCCGATGGCGGTCTCGGCCACCGGCCTGCACTCCGGGCAATCATTCTCAACGAAGACCCGTATCGAAACGTCGTTCGCCAGATGATGAAGCGCCCTCCTGACGTTTTCGGGAAAAAATACTCTCGACTCGGATACGGCAGTAATCGTCGACAGGAGGACCTCCAGGAAAAGATGCTCGGGCTTCCCGTAAAACGCGAGCGTCTCCCCCTCTCCCCCCTGGACCACCAGGGCGGGAGCATGTCTTACACCGAACTGCAAGGACTTGTCCCGGTCCATGACTACGTCGTAGGTTTCCAACGCGATCTTGCTGAACTGCGTTTTTACGGCACGGGCAAGCTCCAGCACGTCCGGACAGGCTTCGCATCCGGTGTCGGAGGTGAACACGACCAGCCTGACCGGCTTTTTCAGCTGTCCCGGCTTGCTCCGAATGATCGTTAATGACCGCTCTGACAGCATGTTTTTCCCTCCCCTCCAGTGATATTCCGTATGTTTATTATAGCAAATTTCATCGCAACCCAGCATGCAGAAGGATGCTTTTACGGGAACTGTCGCAGAGGACGGCATGGCTCGAGACGGAAAGGACTAGAAAAGTGCTCGCTGCCGCAGATAAGGAGTTGGCCGGCATACCCTTCAAACTTACGTTATCCTGTACTTCTTCAGCTTATACCGGAGCACCCGCTCACTTATGCCGAGACGCTCCGCTGCACGGGTCTGGATGCCGCCCGTCTCCTTCAATGCATCGAGAATCAGGCCGCGCTCCACGGTGTCCAGCGTTTCGTTCAGCGAACCTTTCAGCTCCTGTGAAGGAGGTTCCCCTTCGGTGGTCACCTGCACATGGATCGGCAGGTCCGCCGAGGTAAGGAGTTCCCGTTTCGAAAGCACGACGGCCCGTTCAATGATGTTTTCCAGTTCACGCACGTTGCCGGGGTAGGAGTAGCGCATGAGCAGGTCCCGCGCTTCCGTGGATATTGCCGAGATATTTTTTTTATTCTCTTGTCCGTACTTTTTAATAAAAAAGTCCAGCAGCCCGGGAATGTCCTCTTTTCGTTCGCGGAGGGGAGGAATGACGATGGAGACGACGTTCAAACGGTAGTACAGGTCCTCCCTGAAGGCGCCGTCCTTGATCGCTTTTTCCAGGTCTCGATTCGTCGCGGCGATGACCCGGACGTCGGTCTTGATGGTCTGGTTGCCGCCGACGCGCTCGAATTCACGTTCCTGGAGGGCCCGCAAGAGCTTCACCTGCATGCCCGGCGCAAGGTCGCCGATCTCGTCAAGGAACAGCGTCCCTTTGTCGGACGCCTCGAACCTGCCGGTTCTCCTCGCCGTCGCTCCGGTAAAGGCCCCTTTTTCATGACCGAACAGCTCGCTTTCGAGCAGGGTCTCGGGAAGGGCCGCACAGTTGACCTTGATGAGCGGAAAGGCGGCGCGCGGACTGTGGTAATGGATGGCCTTTGCAACCAGTTCCTTGCCTGTCCCGCTCTCGCCGCGGAGCAGGACCGTCGCGTTGCTCGCTGCGACCCTGCCAGCGAGGTTCAGGACTTCCTCCATGGCGTGGCTCGTGCTTACAATCTCGTCGAACTTGTGCCGTTCTCTCAGACGTTCCTTGAGCTCTGTATTCTCGCGGATCAGGTTTTGACGTTCCGAAACCCGCTCAATCAGCACCGCGAGCTGGTCGAGATCTATCGGTTTCGGGAGGTAATCGTAGGCGCCCGCCTTTATCGCCTTGACCGCGGTCTCGATGGTCCCGAAGGCCGTCATGATGATCACGGCCATGTCCGGATTGATCTTACGGGCTTCTTCCGAGGTCCGGAGCGCGTCCACGCCGGGGACATTGCAGTCCGTGAGGAACACCTCAAACCGGTCGCGTCTGACGGCGTCTACGGCCGCCTGCACGCTTCCCACGGCCAGGACATCGTACCCTTTCTGCGAAAGGAAGGTCTCGATGCGCTTCCGTTCCCCCGCCTCATCATCCATGATCAATATTCTCGCTTCCAGCATATCGCTATCCGTCCCCCGTCTTTATCCTCACGCCGTCTTCAGTTTCTCCCGGAGATCCAGGACGATCCCTTCCCTCAGACCCCACTCGCTCACGAGCAGCGATTGGCAACGGAACTGCCGCATGAGCTCCTGGGTGACCACGGCGCCCGCGAGAATGATGTCCTCGCGTCCCTGCTCCAGCCCGCGGATGCTTCTTCGCGCTTCGAGCGTCATCGAGCCGAGCTTCCCGACGATGTCGTCAATGGATGCAAGGGTCAGCACAGACCGGTTGATCCGGTCCGGGTCGTACTTCTCCAGCCCTTGATCGACGGCAGCGAGCGTGGTAATCGTACCCGCGGTGCCGATAAAAACGCTTGCAAGATCCGGCTGGAGCGAGGCGGCATGCCCGGCAAGCTCCCTCCTGACAGCGGTCCGCAAAAGAGAAATTTCCTCCGGCGACGGCGGATCGCGTTTGAGGAACCGCTCCGTGAGGTAGACCGCCCCCAGCGGGAGGCTTTTGATCTCCGGTTCTCTGGCGGGCCGGGTGATGATGAGCTCGGTGCTGCCGCCGCCGATATCGATGACCAGAGCTGACGCCGGGAAATCGTCCTGCCGGCCTTTCAGCGCGGAGGCTACTCCCAGCAGCGTGAGGCGTGCCTCGTCTTCACCGGTGATGACGGTTATCGCGAGGCCGGTACGTCTCTTCACGTTATGGATGAATTGCGGCGTATTATTCGCGTTCCGAAGCGCGCTCGTGCCGATTGCTGCCGTATGCAGCGCCCGATGACGGCCGATGCTGTCCGCAAATTCACTGAGAGCCCGCAGGGAACGCTCCTCTGCTTCAGGGGAGAGCATTCCCGTGCGGCCGAGGTCCTGTCCCAGACGGGTGATTTTTCGTTCGGAGTGGACTTCCCGGAAGGAGCCGGGGCCGGTTTCGGCAATAAGCAGGCGGAGCGTATTCGTACCGATATCGATCCCGGCCAGGATCATGAAAGGAGAAGTTCCTTGAGCCTTCCACTGTAGGCTTTGACGCGCATGGCAAGCAGTTTCGAGATCGTCATGAGGACGCGGGACGCAGTGCGGGGCTCCAGGTCCAGGAGCGCGTGAAAGTCTTTTCTCGTAATGAGCAGGAGATTGACGGCCGTTTCGGCCCTTGCGTTCACCAGCCTGACGTCCTCATGAACGAGCGCAAGCTCTCCGAAAAAATCGCCGGGCCCGAGCTGCAAAAGGCCAATTTCCTCGCCTTCTCCGGCCATCATCGTGATCCTGACGGAGCCGCTTTTGATGATATAGAGCGCCTCCGCCGGCATCTTTTCCGTAAAGATGGCGGAGTTCGGCCTTATCTGACGCTCCTGAAACAGCCCCAGGGCAAGTTCCAGCTCTTCCTGGCTGCAGCCCTTGAAAAGCACTGTTTTCTGCAGAAGCTCCAAATTGGTCATGGCTGTCCCGGCCGCAAACGTAGTAGAACCCGCACATCTGCCGGCATTATAGGTTGACCTATTTTATTTGTCAAGAAACAATGACTATCATTCCGGACGAACATCGGGGGAAAGGGTCAGAACACGGGGGACGGTCTGTGCTTCATGAGTTCAACGACCACGTTCATGATACGCCGGGCGATTTCCAATTTCGGCAAGGTGGGCAGTTCGTATCTCTTCCCCGAGCGGTCAAAAATCGTCACGGCATTCGTATCCGCGCCAAAACCCGAACCGGGCTTCAGCAGATCATTCATGACGATCATGTCGAGGTTCTTGTCCTTCAGTTTCCTGAGCGCGTTCTGTTCGGCATCGTCGGTCTCCGCGGCAAAGCCGACGAGCAACGGCTTTGCTTCCGTTTTGCCCAGTTCCTTCAGAATATCGACGGTCCGCTCAAGCTGCAGCGTGGCAGGCGCTTCCTCTTTCTTGATTTTACGATCGGAACTCTGAAGAGGCCTGAAGTCGGAAACCGCGGCCGCCATGATGACGATATCGCAGCGCCGGAGTTGTTCCCTGATGGCGTCATGCATTTCCCCGGCGCTGACCACGGATATGACCTTTACCCCCGGCGGCGGAATGAGGTGCGTCGGGCCCGAGACGAGCAGGACATCGGCGCCGCGGTCTTTCGCGGCCGCCGCAAGAGCATATCCCATTTTCCCGGTCGAGGGATTGCTGATGAACCGTACCGCATCAATAGGTTCGCGGGTCGGCCCGGCGCTCACGAGGACGGTCCGGCCTGCCAGGTCTTTCGGCTGGAACAGGGACGCGAGTTCCGCGGTGATCCGTTCCGTCTCCGCAAGCCTCCCCGGACCGGTCACGCCGCAGGCGAGACTTCCGGTCCCGGGTTCGACGAAGCGCACCCCCATCCCGGCGAGCATTTCGACATTTCTCCGCAGGACCGGGTTACGGTACATACGGTCGTTCATGGCGGGTGCGATGACGAGGGGACAGTCGAGCGCCATGAGCGCCGACGTCAACGAATCATCGGCAATGCCGGCCGCAAGCTTGCCGATGATGTTCGCGGTGGCGGGAGCGACGATGGCGGCATCCAGACCATCGGTGGTCTCGATATGCCCGATGGAGGTCCGTTCCCCTTCGCGGAATTCGTCGCACAGCACAGGCCTGCCGGAGAGTGTTTCGAAGGTGAGGGGCGGCACAAAGCGGGCAGCGTGCCCGGTCATTGCAACTCGGACCTCCACGCCCCGTTCCAGGAGCCTGCGAAGAATATCCACGGCCTTATACGCGGCGATGCTGCCGGTCACGCCGAGCAGTATCCGCTTTCCCGATAGGACGTCCCGGTGTTCCATGCCCGCTATCCCTCGGCCTCTTCCTCTCCCGCCTCTTCGCTGTCCTCGCCGGAGGCCTCCTCGGCCGTCTCTGCTGCAGCCGGCTCCTCGGCACCCTCCTCCTCCTGCGATTCGGACAGATAGGCGCTCAACTCCTTGCGTATCTCTTCCTCTTTCGCGGAAAGCTGCTCTTCGAGCTTTGCCCGCTCTTCCTGCTTGCGGAACTCCTCCTTGGCTTTCTTTGCCTCTTCGCCCACGACGATCTTAAAGCTGTGCGCGACCGCTTCTTCCAGGGCAATGGTCGCGTCCTTGATGGACCGGGTCATCACCATCGGCGGCGCTCCGGCGGAAAGCTGGCGTACCCGCTGCGAAGCGATGTGCACCAGGCGGAACTTCGTGTCTGCGATCTTGTCGTTCATTTCGATGGGGAGTGAAATCAAATCCTGAGCCTGTTTTAGCATAGTTCACCTCGTATCTCTGTTTTTAATATATACCTCATGTTAGGCCATTCTTTCGATCCATGCGGTGTCCGCGAGACGGGTCCGGCACCGCTCCGCGATCACAATCGACCGGAGTTCGGTGAGGGCCCGGTCGAAGTCCCTGTTTACGACGATATAGTCATACATCTCGAAGTCCCTGATCTCTTCCCGCGCCCTGCGCATCCTCTTCCTGATTTCCTCTTCGTGATCGGACTTGCGGTTTCGCAGCCGCTCCTCGAGGATCTCGAGCGACGGCGGCATGATGAAGATAAACACCGCCGTAGCATACTTTGCCTTGATCTGCCTGGCCCCCTGGGTATCGATGTCGAGAATGATGTCGACGCTCTTCGCGATCATGTCGTCGAGCACGCGACGCGACGTGCCGTAGAGGTTGGAATGAACCTCGGCCCATTCCGCGAAATCACCCGCCTGGACCATCTGCTGAAAGCGCTCCTCGCTGACGAAGTTATAGTCCCTGCCGTCAAGCTCTCCCGGCCTCGGCTTGCGCGTTGCATAGGAGATGGAATGCGTCAGGTTTTCCATCGAATCCGTGATCGCCCTGCACAGGCTTGTTTTCCCGGCGCCCGACGGCGCCGAAACCACGAACAGCAGCCCCTGTTTTCTCTTCACGGCTCACCCCGGCCGGCAAATCGCTGCATCAGGGTCTCCACCTGAACAGCGGAGAGAATGACATGGTCGCTGTCGGTAATGATGATGGCCCGGGTCTTTCTCCCCTGCGTGGCGTCGATCAGCATCTTCTGCTCCTTCGCCTCATCCTTCAGCCGCCGCATGGGCGCCGAATCCGGCGACAGGACCGCCACGACCTTTGACGTCATCACCATGTTGCCATATCCGATATTGACCAGATTATTCATCATACCGGCATCACTCGATGTTCTGGACCTGCTCGCGAATTTTCTCAAGTTCGGCCTTGATGTTCACGACATCCAGGGAAATTTCGGCGTCCATGGCCTTGGACGCAATCGTATTTACTTCCCGCCCGATTTCCTGAATGAGAAAATCCAGTTTCCTGCCGACCCCCTCCCGTGTCGAATCGTTCAGAAGGCCGCGGAACTGTTTCATATGGCTGCCGAGCCTGGTCAGTTCCTCCGTCACGTCCGTACGCTCCGCGAGAATTGCTATTTCCTGGGCGACCCTCACCGGATCGGGTAGTTCGTTCAGCAGCCTGCTCAGGGTATCGGCCATTTTTTTCCGGGCAAACTCGACTGTTGCAGGGGCCTTGGCATTGATCCCCGCGATGAGCCGTTCGATCGCCTCGATCCGGGAGTGGATATCGCGGGCCAGCGCCGCTCCTTCGTCAACGCGCATCCGGTCCAGCTCGTCGAGGGCCTGTGCAAGACCGCCCGACAGGACCCGCCACAGGACTTCCGGGTCCTCTTTGGTCTCGGCCACGGTGATGACGTCCTGAAATCCGGCCAGCATCGGGAGTTCCACGTCTCCGCCGAGCCCGAAGCGCGCCTTCAAGTCCCTCAGAACGCCGATATACTGGCCGGCCAGTGCCTCATTCACGACCAGTCTGCCGGCCTTTTCCTGTTCCCCGTTCCGTGAGATGGAAATATCGAATCGGCCGCGGGAGAAACGCTCCTGCACGCTTTTTTTCACGCGGGACTCCATGAGCGCGAGCGCGCGGGGGGACTTTACCTGGACATCCAGGTACCGGTTGTTGAGCGAGCGGATTTCTATGGTGAAACGAACATCCGCTTCACCGACTTCCTTCCGTCCGTATCCCGTCATGCTGCGTATCAATGGCCTCCGCCTTTCCCTGCCGAATATGCGCATCGGCGCCGCACTGTCAAACGGCGCCCGGTCCCGTTAAAACTGCCGGGCATAATCCTCTTCGATGACCGGCTCAAAATGGTATGTTTTGAGATACGTTCCCCAGAAAAAATCCACCCTGACATCCCATTGAGTGCCGATCTTCATCCGCCGGTTCTCGTCATTTCGCAGTAATTTAAAATTATCCTGCCCGAGGGGAAGGTCCAGTTGTTTCGCCTTCTTTGCCAGGTCCACCAGGATCTCTTCGTCTTTCAAGGTCTGCGACAGGCGGGCCTTGACCGCCATTTCATCCTTCAATCGTTCGGCATCCAGGTACATGGGCACTATTTTGACGCCGACGTGAATAACGGCAAACAACAGAAGAAGAATAAAAAGCGCTTTAAAGCTGATCATGCCGCCTTGCCGCGAAAACACGCTCATGCCCGCATCCCCCTTCCGCATCACCGTATCAGCGACCCGATCCTCTCCCACCGCACCCACCGGCTGTTGCCGTCCCAGGACCAGTAGATGATGAACGCCCTTCCGAGGATCTTGCTGTAGTTGACCCATCCCCACACCCTGCTGTCCTGGCTGTTGTCTCGATTGTCGCCCATCACAAATACGGAATCCTTCGGCACCAGGACCGGTCCGAAATTATACCCTGACTGGTCGCGCAGGTACAGCATCCTGTGGGTGACGTTTCCCAGCCGCTCCTCAAGCATTCTCGGTTTCGGAAAATAGGGGGAACCGGCTCCCTCATCGCCACCCTCATAAACCCCCAGTTCCGTCACGGGCACGGCCTGCTCATTGATGAACAGCTTTCCGTCTTTTATTTCGAGCTTGTCCCCGGGCAGGCCGACCACTCGCTTGATGAAATTCTTTGTTTCGTTTTCCGGGTATTTGAAAACGATGATCTCGCCGCGCTTCGGCTCTTTCCCCGTGAAAAGTCTGGTATCGGTGAAGGGAATCCGGGGCCCATAGATGAATTTATTCACGAGCAAATGATCGCCGATGGTCAGAGTCGGGATCATGGACCCCGAGGGGATCTTGAACGCCTCCACCACGAACTGCCTGATAAAGAGCGCGACAACCGCCGCGATCAGAAACGGCTCGATCCACTCTTTATAAAATGATTTTTTTTTGGCCGGCTGCAGTGATTCCTCTGACATTCATCCTCCAACCGGCGCCGTCGCACCGGATTGTAAAATTCAAATCGAAAATTGGAAATTTTAAATTTTGAAGAACTCGTAAAAAGCCGGAGATATCCTCTAATGTGTCATTCCGGCTTGCCTGCACCCAGCGGTTACGAGCAAAGCGTAGTGCAGGGTGTCCGGAATCCTTCATTATTCAGTGCGTTATGCGGCACTACGATTCCCCCCGGCTTACAGTATGCCGGGGCAGGCTATGAATCAAGCGGGAATGAAGGCTTTTCTCGAACAATTTTCAGTCTCACTCCGTTATTTTACAGTTTCCACTTTCTTCCCGTCCTTTACTCTCCCACCTTCAGGACGGCCAGGAACGCCTCCTGAGGAAGCTCCACGCTCCCCACCTGCTTCATCCGCTTCTTGCCTTCCTTCTGCTTTTCGAGGAGCTTCCGTTTTCTCGTGATATCGCCGCCGTAGCATTTGGCCGTCACGTCCTTGCGAAGGGCCCGGACCGTCTCGCGAGCGATGATCTTGGCGCCGATAGCCGCCTGGATGATCACTTCATACATCTGCCGCGGGATGACTTCCTTGAGTTTCTCCGCAAGCTGCCTGCCGCGGACCGCGGCCTTGTCCCGGTGCGTGATGAGCGACAACGCGTCCACGGGCTCGCCGTTCAGCAGCATATCGAGCTTCACCAGATCGGACTCAACGTACCCGGACAGTTCATAGTCGAGAGACGCGTACCCCTTGGTCAGGGATTTGAGCCTGTCGTAGAAGTCCATCACGATCTCGTTCAGCGGCAGATCATAGGTAAGCAGCACCCGTTCCTTCGTGATGTACGAGATCTCCTTCTGCACGCCCCGCCGCTCCTGGCACAGCGCGATGAGCGATCCGAGGTACTGCTCCGGGGTGATGAGCGAGGCCACGATCATCGGCTCCTCGATGCGCTGGATATACTGGATATCCGGCAATTTGGCGGGGTTGTCCACCATCACGACCTCGCCGTCGTTCTTCGTCACCCGGTAGACCACCGTCGGCGCCGTGGGGATGAGCGCAAGCTTGAACTCGCGTTCGAGACGCTCCTTGATGATGTCCATGTGCAAGAGGCCCAGGAACCCGCAGCGAAACCCGAAACCGAGCGCCAACGACGTTTCCGGCTCATAGGTGAACGACGAGTCGTTCAACCGCAGTTTTTCAAGGGCGTCGCGCAGATCCGCGTAGCCGTCGCTGTCCACGGGATAGATGCCCGCGAAGACCATGGGCTTCACGTCTTTGTATCCGGGGAGCGGTGAATCGGCCGGCCGGTCGGAGTCCATGATCGTATCGCCGATCTTGGCGTCCGAGACCTTTTTGATGCCGGCGATAATGCACCCCACGTCGCCCTGCGACAGCTCCGACGTCTGCTGCATCTTCGGAGTAAAAACCCCGACGGACTGCACTTCATAGACCGCTGAATTCGAATAAAGTTTGATCTTCTGCTTCGGCCGCACGGTCCCGTCGACCACCCGGACCAGGATGACCACGCCCTGGTACGTGTCATACCATGAATCGAACAGAAGCGCCCTGAGCGGGGCGTCCGGGTTCCCCGCCGGCGGGGGAACGTGCTTTACCACCGACTCAAGGATTTCTTTCGTGCCGATCCCCGCCTTCGCGCTCGCCGGTATGGCGCCCGTGGAATCAAGCCCGACCAGCTCCTCAATCTGCCGTTTCACCTCTTCGATGTTCGCGCTCGGCAGGTCTATCTTGTTGATCACCGGGATGATCTCGAGATTGTGATCGATCGCAAGATAGGCGTTCGCCAGCGTCTGCGCCTCCACGCCCTGCGATGCGTCCACCACGAGGAGCGCCCCTTCGCATGCCGCCATGCTGCGCGAAACCTCGTAGGTAAAGTCCACGTGACCCGGCGTATCGATCAGGTTCAGGATGTAGTCCTGACCGTCGGAAGCCTTATACCTGAGCCGCACGGCATGGGCCTTGATGGTGATGCCGCGCTCGCGTTCAAGGTCCATGGCGTCGAGGACCTGGTCGCTGCCCGCCGCGGCCATCTCACGGTCTGAAAGCGCGCCGGTATATTCGAGGATCCTGTCGGCAAGCGTCGACTTGCCGTGGTCAATATGCGCGATGATGCAAAAGTTCCTAATATTTGTACTGGCCATGATTCTTACAGATGGAAAATATGAAGCGGCGACGCACGAATACACCGTACCCTACGTATTCCGATTCTCCCTTGCACCCTTTCCCGTTTCGTCGTTCAATTCCTTCCAACCTTTTGCAAGGCCACCGCGGCGGCGCCGACCATGCCGGCATCATCCCCGAGCAGGGATGGGACAATCTCCGTCCGCTCGGCAGGCACCCGGAATGCCCGCCTCATGATCTCTTCATGCGTGGCCCCGATGAACAGCTCCCAGGCATCCTTGACCCCTCCGCCTATCACGATCATCTGGGGGTTGAAGATGTTGATCAGGTTGGCGATACCGATGCCGAGCATGCGCCCCATGTCCTTCATCACCCGCTGCGCAGCGGCCTCACCTTCCCGGGCGGCCAGATAGACCTGTTCAGACGTGATTTCCGGGGCCTTGCCCTCGTCCTTGATACCCAGGGCATCCCGGTAGCTCTGCACAATGCCGCGCGCCGAAGCGTACATTTCCAGACAGCCGGTGTTGCCGCACCCGCACTGCCTCCCCTCGGGTATCACCGTCATGTGGCCGATCTCTCCGGCCATCCCGTCGGCGCCCTGCCAGATCAGGTTGTTCAGAACGATCCCTCCGCCCACACCCGTACCGAGCGTCAACAGAATCATACTGTTGATGCCCCGCCCCGCTCCGCGCCATTGCTCACCGAGCGCTGCGGCATTGGCATCGTTCTCGATAAAGACCGGGACACGAAGCGCCTTTTCAAGTTCCTCTTTAAGAGGGAGGTTGTTCCAGTCGGGGAAATTGGGCGACTTGACGACTATGCCCTTGTCCATCTGGATGACTCCGGGGGCGCCCACACCCACCCCCGCGACAGTCAGCCCTTTCCGGGTTGCACTCGCCCGCTGGAGCTGAATATTTTCGACAAGACGGGCAATGACTTGTTTCCAGCCGGCAGAGGCGCGCGTGGCTTCCTTGTGCTTATCCAGGACATCGCCGTCGGGACTCAAGAGCGCTGTCCTCAGGTTTGTGCCGCCGAGGTCCACGCCGATCACCACAACATGACCCACGCCCAACCTCCTAACTGCCTAAAATATAAGATATTCTCAAAAGGTGCTTATATTAACATACTCATGGAAAAATGTAAATACTATTATCATCTTGAGAGCGCTTCCGCAGATTAGAGAGAGCTGCTATAGTGTGAAGGCAAGGTAGACCCACTGGGCGAGCACGAGGCCGATAAAACCTGCTCTCACCGCAGTTCCCTCCCGCGTCGAGAGAATGAGGCCGATTCGTGGAAGATCGAAAAATAGAGTAATGAGGCTGTACAAAAAAAAAGTAACCGCGGCAATAAAGCACAACGTCATCAGGGGATTCATGGCGAGCGCCGCGAAGAGGTCGCCGTGCGCAAGATGCACCACGGACCGCGTGGAGCCGCAGGTCGGGCAGGGAATGCCGAAAAGCCCTTTGAAAGCGCAGGAGGGAAGAAATGAAAGCACCGGAAACGACCTTGCCGCCCAGAGCGCAAGCAGCGCGATCCCGCCGTAAATGAGGCCGAATTCGACCTGGTCCGGGTCTCTCTTGCCGAAGACAATGCGCATGGGCCGGCGCCTTACCGGTACATATGCATCATGCTTCCAAAGGAAGCCGCAACGGCGCCCATAAACAGCGCCATGGCCAAGACAAAGAGTCCGCAGCAGAAAAGGAAGGGAAACAGAACGGCAAAGGCCGCCTTGCCGCCCGACGTCTCATGAGCCTCTTTAAGGCCGGTAATGGCGAGCGTCATGACCCACAGCGCCGTGACCGGCATCCCGCAGACCGGAATGGCCAGGAAAACGAATGGAGAAACACTGTAGGCGATGACCCGGAATGTCGCCTCATACCCTGCCTTGGCCCCCCGTACCATCAGAAGAAACAGGTGCAGCAGCCCCGAGGCGATAAACAGCCAGAGGATAAGGAGAAAGGGCGTCATGACGGCGCCGAACGATGCGTCCCGCTCTCCGAACAGGCTTTGCTCCGAAGCGGCCCGAAGTTCCGGTGTCATGAAATTTCGCAGGGAATCGTGGAGCAGAATGTCCCAGCAATAAAAAAACATCAGGCCTGCCATGCCGGTGATCAGAGCAAAAATCAGGGGATCGGTCAGGCCGCCGGTGACCGGCATTTTCCTGAAAAATTCAGAAGGATGGAAGAGCGTCTCTTTCACGGTCCTGAACAGCCCGTTCACAAAGCCGACGGTAGCGCGGTCTTCCCAGGGGGTTTTGCTTCTTCCTTCGAAAACTTCGGGACCGGACCCGGCAAGCCGTACCCCGCAGTACTGGCAGAACGCCTGACCTTCAGTGATCTCTTTTCCGCAATGGGGGCAAAACATTCATTCTCCTCATAATGACCGCCGTAGAAACCAAACAAATCTGCCGGAAATAGTACGCATAACCGCTGGATGAACGACAAAATTTTATACTATCTAAACCGGATTGTCAACGGGAAGGCGGTACGAGACGAAGAATAGGGGCGCGCGCATCATGCTGTCGCTGTCGATGAGCGGGTATTACAAGACCATCATCCCTTAGCTCCCGCAGTCAGACGGGTCCCCCTTGATTTTCTCTATTGCATGAGGAAGCGCGGGAAGGATGACGGAAAGATTTTCACGGACGGCCCGGGGGCTGCCGGGTAGGTTCACGATCAAGGTCTGTTTCCTGATGCCGGCAACGGCGCGCGAGATCATGGCATGGGGCGTTTTTTTAAGGCTTTCGGCGCGCATAGCTTCCGCCATTCCCGGGAGTTCCCGGTCCAGTACAGCGCGTGTAGCCTCAGGCGTCACATCGCGGGGCGCAACGCCGGTGCCTCCCGTAGTAAGGATGAGATCTATGGTGCAGGAGTCGCTGAGCCTCGTCAAGGCGTCGGCAATGAGCGATTTTTCATCGGGAAGAATTTCGTAATGAACGGCGGAGGCGCCGATACCGGAAATCATCTCGCCGATGACGCGGCCGCTCTCGTCTTCGCGCTCTCCGCGAGATCCTTTATCGCTTAAGGTGATTATGGCAGTACGTATCATTTCATTCCCTGGATGACATGTTGCCGCAGATTCTCATTCCGCATTCCGACATTCCGAAATCCGCAATTCACGCCACCACTCCCCCCACCGTGATCTCCGGGATCCGAAGCGTCGGCTGCGCGTCGCCCACCGGCGATCCCTGCCCGTCCTTCCCGCAGGTCCCGATGGAGAAACCGAGATCGGAGCCCACCCTGTCGATGGACGCAAGGACCTGGGGGCCGTTTCCCGTGAGCGTGGCCCCGCGGACGGGATCGCCGATCTTCCCGTTTTCGATCAGGTAGCCCTCGCTCACCTCGAACACAAAATCGCCGTTCACGGTATTTACCTGGCCGCCGCCCATCTTTTTTACGAAGATGCCCTTCGGGGTTTCCCGGAGGATTGCCTCGGGTTCGGAAGCGCCGGGCGCGATCATCGTGTTCGTCATCCGCGGTATCGGCCGATGCTTATAGGACTCCCGCCTGCCGTTGCCTGTCGACTGCCGGTTGTCCTTCATGGCCGTCAGCCGGTCATACATGAACGTTTTCAGGATGCCTTTGTCCACCAGCACCGTGCACTCGGCGTCCGTCCCTTCATCGTCAAAGCGGAAGGATCCGCGCCGCCCCGGGAGCGTGGCATCATCAAGCACGGTGATGAGCGGCGATGCGATCCGCTCGCCGAGCCGGTTTGAATACACGGACAGCCCCGACTGCGCGAGGTCCGCCTCCAGCCCGTGCCCCACGGCCTCATGAATCATGGTCCCGCCCGCGGAGGACGAAAGGACCACGGGCATGCGCCCAGCCGGCGCCTTGCGCGCCGACAGCATCAGCACGGCACGCCGCGCCGCAAGCTCCGCGGCGTTGTCAAGGGGGGCCTGGTCGAAGAGCTCCATGCCGATATTTCCGCCCACCGCTTCATACCCGGTCTGGACCACATCTCCGTCTGCGGCCACGACGTGCACGAGCGCCGTTACATAGAGTCGGTCGTCCTCCGCGACAAAACCGCCGGAATTTACGATCAGGACCCGCTGATGGTTTTCACGGTAGGAAACCAGCGCCTGCCTGATGCGCGGATCGTACGAGCGCGCAACGCGGTCCGCCCGGAGGACCATTTCTGCCTTGAGGGAAGTTTCAACCCCTTCCGGAGACTTCAGGACGGAAAAATCCACTCGCGGCTTCTTTTTACGCAGACTGATGACAGCGTCACCGGAGCCTCCAAGTGCCGCATGCCGTACGGCATCGGCGATCTCAAGGAGCGAGGTGGTCGTGATCTCGTTCGTATAAGCATAGGCCGTCCGCTGTCCGATAATGAGCCTTACCCCTGCGCCGCAATCGATGCCGGAAACGGCCCTTTCGATCCTGCTGTCCTCGCAGACAAGAGAAAACGGCGCGCTCCGTTCGATATAGATATCCGCGTACTCGCCGCCGCCGCTGAGCGCCTTTTTCAATACCCGGGCATAGTCAATTTCAGAATCCTTCACGCGCACCTCATGTAGTGCTGATTGTGCCGCCTGTTCCCCTGGTGACGGGGAACGAGCCGGGGCATCCCGGCGTTCAGTGGAGGCAGAAGCACCAAAGGTGATATTGTACAGCCACACGAACTTTTTTGCAAATTTTCTCTTTTCCGAATTACCTCTTGACAAAAAAATGAATTAACTATACTCTTTTTTCGAGCGGTCCCCCTGTTTCGCCCATGACACAGAAAAAAATCCTCATAGCCGACGATAATCAAAACATCCGGGAAGCCTTGAGCTATCTGCTCGAGGACGAAGGGTACAAACTCTGGCTGGCCAGTGACGGAGCGGAAACGCTTGTCAAGGTCAGAGAGGTCCGTCCTGACATACTGTTCCTCGACGTCATGATGCCCGAGATGAACGGATACGACGTCTGCCGCATCATCAAAAACGATCCCGACCTCAAGAAGACCTATGTGATTATGCTGACCGCCAAGGGGCAGGTGTCCGAGCAGGAGCGCGGCAGGGACGTAAACGCCGACGAGTACATCGTAAAACCCTTCAGCCCCATGGAAATCCTTGCCAAAGTAAAAAAAATCCTGGGTACATGACCGCGGTATGCCGATCTTCAGGAAAAGACGGATAGCGGAGCAGCTCTACGAAGCCGGTTTCGCGCTCTATCGGGAACACCGCTATGAGCAGGCGCTCATCGAGCTCAGCAGGGCCGCGGACGCCTTTAGAAAACTGGACGCCCGGGGGCATCCTTTCGGCCGTCCCCTGTCAAACGGTGTAACGGGCCACGCCAATGCGCTGGCCCTCGCCGGACGCTGCCATCAGCAACTCGGCGACATCGAAAAAGCAATAACCTGCTTCGAAACCAGCCTCATCAACGCCAAGTTCGAACGGCCAAAGCCGTTTCGGGACTTTGTCGCCGCCGTCCGCCGGGACATGCATGCGTGCTATGCCCGCGTATTTGAAAAGAGCGGCCCCCTGACGCAGCGGGACCTCCTGGTGAAAGACCTCCCCATTGACCCGTCCTATCTCTTTCCCTTCTCGCTCGACAAGGAAGCAATCCCCTTGGCCAGACTATATGAACTCGCTCCGGACCGCTATCCGCAGTTCGGAGACTTTTTCCTTCGCGCCCGGGAAAAGGATGCAGCGCTCCGCAGGACCGACAAAGGGGCCGACGATACAAAGATGAGAAAAGCGGGCTTCACTATCTGGCTGATTCTGGGCTCCCTCTGGGCCGTCTACACCCTGATGGCCGCCAGGGTGCTGTCCTCCAAGTGACGGACCGGGCCGCCGGGGTTTGCATCCGACATCCTATGAGACTGAACATCTCACAAAAAATCATCTACAGCGAAGTGGTCATCGCGGCCCTCATCCTCGCTACCCTGGTGCCCGCCATCCTGGCGAACATGGACTTCACCCCCCTTCAGCGCTTCCACTTTATCAATATCACGATGTTTATCCTCACGCCGCTCGGGTATGGAACGCTGTATTACTTTACTGACAAGTGGGAATGCCGGCCCATCGAGATGCTTTCGTTCTATGTGGAACGCCGGCTGCCCCCTCCCGGCGACATCATGGCCGCTGCCAGGATCAGGGCTCTGAATCTCCCCCTCGTCCACGCCGGGTGCGTTCTCATAAGATACGAGCTCATCTGTCTGCTCAACTGCGTCTATATGGGAACGATTGGCGGTCTTTCTTCGGCTGAAACCGTCCGGCTGGGGGTTTACACCTGTGCCGGCATCGCGGTCTTCCCCATTTTCTCTTTCTTTCTGACCGAACGGTTCCTCCACCCCGTGCGCGGGCTGCTCGCCGAAAAAACCAGGGACGTGCGCATTGACGATGCGAAGGTGCTCCGCATCAATACCCGCACCAGGCTCGTATCCATTCTCCTGGCAACGGTCATGGCGCCCCTCATCGCCTTGGGGGCCCTCGTCCACCGCTGGGTCGGCACTGAACTGGGCGCGGGCCTGGGCGACCCCGCGCTGGTCAGGCCCTTCCTGGGGCAGCTGTCCGGCCTGATCTTCCTCGTGACCGTTGTTGCCTTTATCCTGGCCGCGGGCATCGGGGTCCTGCTTGCTACCAGCATCTCGAACCCGCTTGGCCGCATGGTGGATGTGATTCGCCAGCTGGAAAAAGGGAACCTCGGCGCGAGGATGAACATCATCTCGAACGACGAAATCGGCGTCGTTTCCGGGAGTTTCGACACCATGGCCATCCGGCTCGAAAGAAACCGGGCCGAACTGGAGGAGTTGAACCACACCCTCGAAGCGCGGGTCGCGGAAAAAACAGAGAACCTGACGAGGGCTTATGAACGACTCCAAGCGTCGAACCGGGACCTTGCCGCCGCCAACCTCGGGCTTGAAGAGGCCAACGCAAGGCTGAAGCGGATTGACCAGCTGAAATCCGATTTCATCTCCGTTGTTTCCCACGAACTGCGGACCCCTCTCACATCAGTCAAAGCCTTTACCGAGTTGATTCTGATAAAGCCGAAGATGCCTCCGGACAGGAGGGACCGGCTCCTGCACATCATCAATGACGAGACCGACCGCCTGACCCGGCTCATAAATAACATCCTTGATCTCACCAAAATCGAGGCCGGCAACCTGAGCTGGCGGATCGAACAGCTGTCGCTCGACGACCTTGTGCGGACCTCGGTGTCCGGCATCCAGTCGCTTGTGGACAACAAGGACATATCGATTACGACTGAATTGCATCAACCCCTGCTCCCCGTTTCGGGCGACCGGGACCGCCTTATCCAGGTGTTCACCAACCTCCTTTCGAACGCGATAAAATTCACCGCTCCGGGAGGAAGGATCGCCATCTCGGTGAATTGCCGGGAAAAACCTGTCCGCCAGGCAATCATTTCCATTGCCGATACCGGCATCGGCATCCCGGAGAGCGACCATGAACTGATCTTCGAAAAATTCCACCGGTCAGGCGACATCCTGACTAGCGGCGCCGAGGGCACCGGCCTCGGCCTTACCATCACCCGTCAGATCGTGGAATACCACGGCGGCTCGATCCGGGTGAAAAGCAAAACGGGCGAAGGCAGCACCTTCACGTTTATCCTTCCCCTGGACACGGCACACACCGAAGGGGAAAAAATCGCTCTTTCGCGCGTCTGACCTCGCAGCCCCGGCCCGGTAAGACCGCGGCGTCGGCGGTGTTGGATGCGTTCCGCGTTTAACTTCTTGACTTTTCCACGGCTTTGGCAGTAAATTACCCCATGTTTCAACGCGTTATCCGCATATTAAAGCAGAAGGAGCTTCTCACCCCCGCGGTTTTTGTCCTCGCCCTGCTTCTGGTCCTCTCCATAATCATCATCCTTGGGCAGTTCTTTCACCAGTCGCTCCAGGAGGAAATGGCGGACCAGTTCAACAAGCAGCAGCTCCTCCTTTCCCGTGAAGTGGCAATGAACATTGAGAGCTTCGTAGGCCATGTCTATAAGAACCTCCGCGTCATTTCGCAACTTCCCGAGATCGACCGTATTCACCAGAGCCCGCGATGCCGGACCGTGGTCGAGTCCATCACCTTCAGTCTTCAGAACGAAGCGCTTCTCACGGTCCGCGTGCTCGACCGGAACGGCGTCCTTCTCTACGACAGCTCTTCCCCCGGAAGGGAGCGCGCTGACTTCTCGAAGACGGATTATTTCAAGCAAGCGCGGGTGCTGCCGCGGAACGAAAAACTGATCACGGACCTGCTCGAACTGCACGACAGGGGACAGGACACGAAAGAGTTCATTGTGGCGGTTCCCATATATCAGCGCGCGCCGGACCAGTCCCTGCAGCAATTCAGGGGCGTCGTACTGGCCGTGCTCTCGCTCGACGGCATCACCCAGCGCTACCTCGCTCCCATCAAATCGGGGACGCGCGGCTACGCCTGGATGATGGACACGGACGGCACCCTGCTCTACCACCCCACGCAGCCCAAGATGGTCGGGAAAAACCTCTTCCGGACGGACCAGTCTTGCTTCCAGTGTCACCGGTCCTTCGACACCGAAAAACAAATGATCGAGGGCAGGGAGGAGACTTTCGGCTCCTACGAGGCGCCCGGCGGTGAAAACAAACTCGCGGCCTTTTACAAGGTCCCGATCGCGAGGAAGTCCTGGGTCGTGGTGGTCTCCGCGCCCTATTCCGACGTTATCGAACTCATGCAGAAAAGCAGACGCTTCTATTCTCTTCTGATCCTGTCCATCTTCATCACCACGCTCGCCGCCTCCGGGGCGGCCATCTTGACCTATAAGAAAAAGATCAAGGTCGAGGAACAGGAGAAGCACCTTGAAAACCGCCGCAGACTGGAACGGGAGATCGAGATCTCGAAAGACTACCTCGAGAACATTGTCGAGAACACCCAGACGAACCTGATGGTCGTGGACCATGACCTGATCGTCAGAACCGTCAATACCGCTCAGGCGAGGACCTGCGGCCGTCCGAAACACGAGATCATCGGCAAACCGTTCTTTACCCTCTTTCCCGAAGAACTTGCGGTCTATGACGGCATTCCCCTCGCGGCTATCCTGCAAAAAACTCTTTCCGGCCGAAGTTTCGAGCTTAAGGACTACCGGATAACCGACGAGTCGGACGAACCGGTGTATCTGACCATGAATATCAGCCCCCTCCTGATCGACGGAAAGACCCCCGGCATTCTCATTACGAGCATGAACGTGACCAAGCGCGTTCAACTTGAAGAGGCGCTGAAGCAATACACCGTCGAGCTCGAGGACAAGGTGGACCGAGGCACGGCCACCGCGATGAAGCTGGAACAGCAGGTCCTCCACTCGGAAAAGCTCGCCGCTCTGGGCCGTCTTGCCGCCGGCGTGGCGCACGAGATCGGAAATCCGCTCACCTCCATTTCTTCTTTCGCGCAATTGCTGCGGGAGATGGCGCAGGACGAGTTCACCCAGAAGAGCCTGGACATCATCAACACGCACATCCAGCGGATAACGGACATTGTGCGGCGCATGGCGACCTTCGCGCGGGCCGACTCGCTCAACATCAGGGAGGTCCAGTTGAACGATGTCCTGAACTCGACGCTCGATCTCATGCGTCTCGACAAGCGCATGAAGAGCTCCATCGGGATCATCGTCTCCCTCGACCCGGACCTTCCCCGCGTCGAGATCGATGAGGGCCAGATCTCCCAGGTCTTCATCAATATCTTCATCAATGCCCTCGATGCCATGCCCGGCGGCGGTACGATGACCGTGTCGAGCCGCCTGGAGCGGACCGAAGAGGACCGGCAGGCAATCCTGATCTCCTTTGCCGATACGGGTATCGGAATACCGCCGGGCGAGCTCCAGAAGATTTTCGACCCCTTCTTCACGACCAAAGAGGCGGGCAAAGGCACGGGCCTCGGCCTGTCGCTCAGTTATGACATCATCAAGCGTTTCAAAGGCGATATCCAGGTGGAAAGCGAACCCGGCAAAGGCACGGTATTCACGGTCCTCCTGCCGGTGCCAAAGAAAGGATAAGAAACAGCGACTATGGAAAAACCGAACATCCTGATCGTCGATGACGAGAAAGACATCTGCATGGCCTTGAACATCCTGCTGACGAAGGAAGGATACGACGTCAAGGAAGCGTACAACGGAGAAACGGCCCTGGAGCGCATCACCAGGGAGAATTTCGACATCATCATGACCGACATCAAGATGGAAAAGATGGACGGTTTCGAGGTTTTAAAACAAGCGCAGATTATAGCCCCCGAGACGTCGGTCATCATGATGACGGCCTTCGCTTCGGTCGGCTCCGCTGTGGAGGCGATGAGGGCCGGCGCCGCCGACTACATTACGAAGCCCTTCATCAACGACGAGATCAGGCTGACGATCAAAAGACTCCTCCAGAGCCGCGACCTCCGGATGGAGAACCAGATCCTCCGGCAGGAACTCAGCCAGCGGAGGGACGCCTTCTCCAACATCATCGGCAACTCGGAACCCATGCAGAAAGTTTTTGCCTTCATGGGGAAAGTGATCCCGAACAAGAGCAACATCCTGATCACGGGGGACAGCGGCACCGGCAAGGGGCTCGTGGCGCAGGCGATCCACGAAGCCGGCCCGCGCAAGGACAAACCGTTCATTTCCATCAACTGCGGGGCGATCCCCGAGAACCTGCTCGAGAGCGAACTTTTCGGCCATAAAAAGGGCGCCTTTACCTCCGCCAACGAGGATAAAAAAGGCCTGATCACCATGGCGAACGGCGGCACCCTCTTTCTGGATGAAATCGGCGAACTGCCGCAGGCGCTTCAGGTCAAGCTGCTTCACGTCATCCAGGCCAAGGAATTGACCCCGGTGGGAGACACACGCGTCATCACCGTTGACGTGCGGATCATTGCGGCCACGAACGCGGACCTTATGCAGAGGGTCAGGGAGGGGCGTTTCAGGGAAGACCTCTATTACCGCCTGAACGTGATCGAGATCCGCATGCCGGCCCTGCGCGAGCGAAGCGACGACATCCCGGTGCTCATCAAGCACTACCTCGACATCTTCGCAAAAGAAGCGGGAAAGACGATCAAGGAAATCGACTACGAGGCAATGCAGTCGCTCCTCGCCTACGACTGGCCGGGAAACATCAGAGAACTCCGGAACACCATCGAACGGGCGACCGTGCTCGCGGACGGAGATGTGATCACCATCCACGATTTGCCGGACAAGTTCAGAACCCTGGATGTGGAGGGGGTATCAACGTCGTCTCTGCGCCAGGCCCTCGACAATTTCGAGCGGGAATACATCAGGCGAAGTATGGCGGAGAGCAAGGGAAACAAGGAATCAGCGGCGACAAAACTCGGCATCGACCTCGCAACGCTGTATAGGAAGCTGAAAAAACTCAGGATCGAAACCGCGTGATAAAAACAGGTTCAAGGAGTATGGGACAAGGATAATGGCCGTCAATCGATTCCCCTGATCAGCCGATAAAAATAGCCACTGGTGCAAAATGGACCAATCATTTTGATCAAAATCATCGCCTTATTCAGCCCTTTACCCGACTAACTCTCTGAAATATCGATTTTTACATTCCTGGCACGGTCATTGCAAATTTCTCTAAGGCAGCTGGTATATTGTTGCTCTGGAGGGATAGCGATGAAGTGTCCATACCTTAAGGGTACCTATTTAGAATCGTGCAAAGCCACGAGAGAGGTGTACGTTCCGAGCCAGTTCGAGTTTGACGAATATTGCACGCACAACGGTCATAAAGTGTGCTCTCTCTATACCAAGTCCGTATCCGAAGGCAGGCCCACCGTCACCGCTGATGCAGAAGATCTGGTTTCATCGGCCAAATGATAAAATCCATTATTCCCCTGCCCCCCAGTCGCCGGGCCGTTCCAGACTCC
The DNA here is from genome assembly GCA_045403145.1 of Nitrospirota bacterium. GTDB lineage: Bacteria > Nitrospirota > UBA9217 > UBA9217 > UBA9217 > JAJYKN01. Next base: position 33,755 of record JAXIPA010000101.1, read on the forward strand.
TCGTCTCGCTGCCTTTGAGCTTGATTTCGCTCACTGATGATACGGGCAGTGATATCCATTGCATCGAACCGCTGGCGAAAACGCTTAAAGTGTCAACCGACAAGTTGCTCGGTCCCTCAGGGTCAGGTCTACTTTTATGTCATTTTGTGGGTTTTGTATTTACAATCCTGCTTATCGACGTAAAGAACATGCCCAGATGTTCGGCCACCTCCCGTTGGCGGTATCCGTGTCTTTCAACAGCTGCACGAATCGCCTTATTGCGCTTCGAGATATCGTTCAGTATCCGCTCGCTGAATATCTTCTCCAAAGATGGCCGGTCGGCATAACGTTGGCTTCTCGGTATCTCTGGCACGTCTTTATGCTTCCGCAGATGATCGACCAACTTATCGACAAACCCTTCTTCTCCTAAGAGTGACTGGCCGCGCACTTCGTTCCAGATCGTCTTCTGCCCTATCCCCCACCGGACGAACTGATGGTACTCTGCAGCTGCCTTTCCGCGCTTGTTCCCAAACTGACCTAGCACCCAATCCATTGTCAGACAGGGATGCGGTTTCGTCTTTCCTGCGGTCGCCAGGTAGCTGGACCATTTCCAGTCCTCTGGCACGGCTACCATATGCGCCCGGACCGGGTTCAGTACGACATAGCGGCATACTTCCAGTAAATGGCTGTCCTTCTGAATTACTATAGCCTTGTATCTTCCCTGAAACAGATGACCGGTACGGCCGTGCCATTTATTGAAGAGCTGGGTGTAAACGCCGTTCAGTTGGCGCATGCCGATGGAGAGGTTGCCGTCGGGGGTCTCGATAAGCAGGTGATAGTGGTTGGTCATGAGGCAATAGGCGTGGCAGATCCAGTTATAACGTTTATTGACGTGTTGGAGCGTATTGAGGAAGTTTTCCCGGTCCCGATCATCTCTGAAGACTGGTTTCTTCTCATTGCCGCGGGAGGTGACGTGATACACAGCGCCGGGATATGACCTGCCTCCTTGGTTGTGGCTCTGTATTTGGGAACCGGGTTCCCAAGTATAACCCACGTTGCAAGGGGGCAGGTCACTTGATTTTCAACTGTCAACCATTATGTCTAAAGGGTCATGTAATAACGATAAAGTGTACGTGTGATCCTTGACGGGCGCCTGTCTATAATAAAAAGGACGGGGACTTCTCCCCGCCCTTTCCTGATCGCGCATTCATTGTCTTTCTCTACTGCACCACGAGGTCTCCTTCATGGCTCAGTGTAGTGAATACGTTATTGCCGGCATATTGCAGCGCTATAGCGTCAAACTGAGCGCCGCTGATCGATCCCGCTATGCCCGCAGTCGTGCTCCGTACCGGGGTTGAGGTGTAGAGCTGCCCGTTGTAAACCGCGGCGAACAGCTTGGTCCCGTCAGAAGACGAGGCTATGCAATACCACCCTTTTTGTGAGCCCCGCGCGGTCCATGTCGCCCCTGAATCCGTAGATGTGTAAATATACCCACCCATGTCAACTGCCGCCAGCCTGGTTCCATCGTCCGACGAAGCAATAGAACGCCACTGATCACGTGCTTCGCGCGGGGTCCAGGTCGCCCCTGAATCCGTGGACGTATAGATCGAACCGTTAACATCTGCAGCCGCCAGTTTAGCGCCGTCTGCCGATGATGCCAGGGCTACCCAGGACCGGTTCGTATCGCGCGGGGTCCAGCTTACGCCAGAGTCCGTAGATGTATAGATCTGGCCGTCCTGCACTGTGGCCGCCAGCTTGGTGCCGTCCGCCGAGGAGGCGACGTGGTTCCACCAGCGGTTTGTATCGCGAGCGGTCCAGGTCACGCCTGAATCTATAGACGTATAAAGCCGGCCGAGATACACCGCGGCCACGAGCTTGGCGCCGTCTGCCGAGGAGGCCAGGGACACCCACCTTCTGTTCAAATCGCGCGCGGTCCAGGTTGCTCCTGAATCGATGGAGGTGTAGATCTGGCCGAAGCCGAACCCGCCGTTCGCTCCCGCAACCAGCTTGGTGCCGTCCGCCGATGAGGCCACTGCGGCCCACTGCCTGATCGATTCCCGGGCTGTCCAAGTGGCTCCTGAATCCGCGGATGTGTAGATCTGGCCGCCGAGGCCGGCCGGAACGGCCACCAGCTTGGCGCCATCCGACGATGAGGCCACGGCAGCCCAGACCCTGACGGATTCGCGCGCAATCCACTGGACCCCGGTCACGAGGGGCGCGCCGGCGATATCCGGGGTGACCACCGACTGCCCTGCCTTCTGGGCGATCTTCCACCCGCCCCCGCCTATGCCCGACACCTGAACGATGCTTCCCACAGCGGGCGCCGCCGGGAGCGTGATCGTGACCTGCGCGTCGCTGTCTGCCAGGTATCCCCAGTTCGGAGAAGCCTGCTGTACCGGGCCGGTTACATCCAACCAGGTGATCCCCGGTCCCGCGGCTCCGTTCTGTCCTGTCGCCCCGTTGCAGGCATAGCTTGTAGACGTCACCTCGCCTGGATCGAGGACCCCGTTCGAATCCAGGTCAAGACCCGAGGTTATGACCTGTCCGCCGTATGAACAGATGCCCCATTCCGGCTCGATCAAAAAGAGGGAATTGAGGCCGCTGGCGCCGGTAGGCCCGTTGCAGATATCATCCGCTGACGATATCTCCGATACATCGAGGACATTGTTCGCATTGACGTCCTTCCCGACGCTCACCTTTTGGCCACCTTCAGCGCAGTTTGTCCCCGCAGGTTCGGAAGTGACAGAGACGAGGGTTGTGAAGCCGTTCGTGCCGTTGCCGCCCGCCGCCCCATTGCACACGTACTGCGTACTCGTGACCTCGGAGGAGTCGAGGACCCCGTTGCTGTTTGTATCAATGCCTGCATTCACCGTGATGCCGCCGTCCGCACAGGCGGCAAGAGGCGCCTGGCTGTAAACAGACGTGGCAACGGAGTTTTGACCGGCCTGCGGGGTTGCGCTCCCGCCCCCGCCGCCGGAACAGGCAAACAGTACCATTGAAAATAAAACGATCGTGACCAATGCTCTCAATACCATATTCATAGGGTCTCCTTTCGAAGAGAATCGAATGTAATTGTATATCGGCAGGTTTGGCAAAGAACTTTAACGGCAAGGGGAAAATACAGACGACTTCATTGCATTTTTAACTCCGGAGATCACTGCGAGCGCACCTTTCAGGGTCACACCTTTCAGGTAGAGTAGAGAGCTGGTCATATTGACCAGCCCTCCCTCATCAAACCGTGCATGCAGTTTTCCCGCACACGGCTTTCCGATGTTCTTCACCGCAAGGCATGCGCCTTGAGCCAGCCCGCTGTCGTCGGCACTTTATAGA
>JAXIPA010000088.1:0-5939 GCA_045403145.1 Nitrospirota bacterium
CCTGCGCCACGCGTCCATGATCCTCATGGCGCTGCCGTTCGGACTGATCGGCGGTATACTGGCATTGTTTCTGTCCGGGCAGTACCTGAGCGTGCCGGCGTCCGTGGGGTTCATCTCGCTCTTCGGCGTCGCGGTCCTGAACGGCATGGTACTCATATCGGCCATCAACGAGCTCAGGGAGGAGGGGACGGATCTCAATGAGGCCATTACCGCGGGATGCGAGCGGAGGCTCAGGCCGGTGCTCATGACCGCCCTTGTCGCCATTCTGGGCTTGGCCCCCATGCTGTTCGCCTCAGGACCGGGCTCGGAGGTCCAGAAGCCGCTGGCAGCGGTGATGATAGGCGGTCTCATCACCTCGACGCTCATGACGCTGCTGGTGCTTCCGGTGCTCTATAGAAGGTTCGAAAGCAAACAAGTCGCTTCCTCTATAAACGGAAACTCAAGACAGAAATAACAAAGAGGGCGAAACTCAGATTCTGGAATTCAAACCGGAGCACAGGTATAAACTGCTTCCCACGCGGATACCGACCTACATGAAAGGCGTCAGCCATTATGATATACTGGTCAACGGCGACCCGGTGGCGCAGTAAACCGCCGGTACACTGAAAGGAGATAGCCGTTGAGAAGATATGCGATCATTGTGACTGTGATGGGGTGCCTCATTGCGTCGGCCTTGCCCGCCGCTGCTGACGAAGCAATGAAGATTCAGGACAACTCGTTTTTGCTGGAGGAAGCCTACAACCAGGAGGACGGCGTGATCCAGCACATCCAGTCCTATGTGTACAACAAGGAAACACGGGACTGGCTCTACTCTTTCACCCAGGAATGGCCTGCGCCGAAGCAGGCGCACCAGTTGTCCTATACGATTCCCGTCGCCCATCTGCAGGAGGCCGACAATACCGGTTTGGGAGACATTGCGATCAATTATCGCTATCAGCTCATCATGAAAGGGCCTCTTGCCGTGTCGCCGAGGTTCTCGCTGATCCTGCCGACAGGCGATGAAAAGAAGGGGATGGGAACGGGCGCTACCGGGTATCAGGTGAATCTTCCGGTCAGTGTTGAGCTCGGCCAGCAATGGGTGACCCATTGGAATGCGGGCGCTACTTTTACACCGGATGCGAAAGAGCCGGGAGGGTCAACGGCTGATACGTGGGGCTACAATCTGGGCGCGAGCGTCATCTGGCTTGCCGAAGAGACCTTCAACGTCATGACCGAGGTCGTCTGGAATTCAACGGAATCGGTTGAGCCCGGCGGATCGAAGCTGCGGGAGGAAACCTTCTTTGTCAATCCAGGAGTGCGATTCGCCAGCAACTATAAATCCGGCCTCCAGGTTGTTCCCGGGCTTTCCTTCCCTATCGGGATCGGCGCGTCCCATGGAGAGTACGGAGCGCTGTTATACCTTTCTTTTGAGCACCCGCTGTTCTAACCCGCATATCTTCTCAAATTAGAACTTCATATTGACATTTCCATAAAAACATAATAATATTTGCATATATTTTTAAAGGAGGCCCGTTATGATTTCCATCGATAAGCGCATTGACCTGATGAAAGTCATCGCCCATCCCGTCCGGATCAAAATCCTTGAAGACCTCACACAGGGGGTTAAGTGCGTGAGTGACTTCGAGGAGTCCCTCGACATCAGCCAGCCGAATGTGTCCCAGCACCTGAAACTTCTCAAATCCCACCAGCTCGTCGACTACTTCGTCGACGGAAGGCTCAAGTGTTACTTCCTCAAAGAACCTCTCATCCCCGATCTGCTCCAACTGCTCAAAAAAGAATATGAAGAGGACGTTCCCGCACCGGCGTGCTGCCCGGTGACGAAAAAAGGCACTTATCCAGGCGAAAGGAGAAGATAGCTGCGATGAAGAAGAACACTATTACGCTGTATGTAAACGATCCGATGGGCAAGCGCTGATTGTCCAACATGGAAGCCGCCGGTCGGGCGGAAAAGGAACTCGGCGCCGAAGTCCAGGTGCTAAAGAAGACCTCGACAGATTACGCACAGGAGAAGGACCCTCCGCCCTGTCCGTCCGTTGCGGTGAACGGCAGGTTCACTGCCTGGAACGACACAATAACGTACGAAGCGCTTAAGACCACGATACTGATCGACAGTGCAATATGAGGAGGCCGATATGCCGAAAACCGTTACGCTGTATTTGTCCACATCGCCCTATTCTTACGAGAACACCCTGACCTCCGTCCGCATCGCTGAATCGGCACTAAATAAGGGCCATACTGTCAACCTCATCGCCTCGGCTGACGGTGTTTATTGTTTCCTGACAAAACAGAAGGCAAAAGGCATCCTGAATGCCGAGGAGGAATTTACCCGGCTCATACAAAAAGGGTTGAAGGTGTACCTCTGAGGCGGGTGCCTGAACTTTCGCCGTGCGGCGAAAGACGACTATCTTGCAGGTGCGGAAGTCGGCTCTCTCAAAGGACTGTTTGCAACCATGGGAGAGTCCGATGTCTGGCTCAATGTCGGAGCATGATATTAATTTCATCTGTCATACCTGCGAAAGCAGGTATCCATGGTTTCTTTATCACATAAACTTCAAAATGGATTCCCGCTTTCGCGGGAATGACAAAAAGATTTGTTGTCGAGATAAATTAGGAGGAAAATATGGCTAATGTTGCTATGATCCTGAAACGTTCGCCCTACGGCGATATTAACGCGGCTGAGGCCGTGCGGCATGCCCTGGGCGCAGTGTCATTCGAAATGAGCGTTGACCTGATCCTGGTGGACGGCGGTGTGCTGCTTGCAAAGAAAGGTCAAGATGACACGGGAACCGGGTTCACCAATCTTGAAGGCACTCTTAAAGACTGTCTGGACATGGGAGTGGCGGTCTATGCGAACGACATCTCCCTGAAAACGCATCGATTGGGACAGGAAGACATGGTCGAAGGTGTAAAGGCCGTCAGCGGTAAAGACATTGCCGGCTTCTTGAAAGAAGCGAAAACGACAATGATATTCTAATGGAGGCCAATATGATCGTGATGATAAAGAGCGCGCCGGATACGACCGATGGAGCGACCGGCCTGACCCTTGCGAAGGAAGGCGGGGCCGATATTGTCCTGCTGCAGAACGGTGTATATTTTGCTCAGAAAGAACGGATCGGGGATTTCCCCGGCACGGTGTACATGCTCGGCGACGACAAGAGGCTGCGGGGTCTCACGGATTCCGAGATGGATGGGCGAGTGAAAACCATCGACTACGACAAGTTGACGGACATTATCACGGGCGGAGATAAGGTGGTAGGGATGTTCTGAAACCGTGAGCTGTGACGCGTAATAAGTGAAGGGTGAGAAGAAAAAAAGAACTGGGGAGGACCTTATGCCAAGGATCGTTGTGTTAGGGGGATCGTTCGGGGGATTGACAGCGGCCTTTGAACTGAAGCGGCTGCTCGGGAAAAAAGCGGATGTAACCGTGGTGAGCGACGATGACCGATTCGTGTTCCTGCCGTCCTTACCGTGGCTCATCATGGGATGGCGGAAGCCGGATGACATCACGCTCAGGGTAAGCGAGATCCTGAAGCCGAAGGGAATCGAGTTTGTCCACGACGCCGCGAAACAGGTTGACCCGGATGCCTCGAAGGTCACCACATCCAATGGCAGGGAACTGCCCTACGATTTTCTCGTGATATCAACAGGCCCGCACCTTGCCTTTGACGAAATTCCAGGACTCGGGCCGGAAAAAGGATACACGGCCTGCACATTCACGCTCGACCATGCAGTGAAGACTGCCGCAACATGGAAGAGCGTTCTGGAAAACCCGGGACCGATCGTCCTCGGATCGTCGCAGATGGTGAGTTGCTTTGGCCCGTCTTATGAGCTTGCTTTCGAAATGGACTCGGAGCTTCGGCGCAGGAAGATGCGTCACAAAGTTCCCATCATCTATCTCACGTCGGAGCCCTATCTCGGCCACATGGGTGTGGGCGGACTCGGTAAATCAAAAACCTTCATGGAGAACGAGTTTGCCGAGAGGGACATCAAACCGCTCATTAGTCAGGCCATCCTGGAGGTGGCGCCCGGCGAGATACGGCTCAAGGACGGAAACAAAATCCCGTTCAAGCTCGCCATGATCGCACCTCCGTTTAAGGGTGTGCCTGCCGTCGCTCCCCTCGGCAATCCTCGCGGTTTCATCCCTGTGGACAAAAATTACCGGCACACGAAATTTAAGAATATTTTCGCCATCGGTGTTGCGATGGCGATTGCGCCGCCCGAGGCCACGCCGGTGCCGACAGGAGTCCCGAAGACCGGGTTCATGACGGTCAAGATGGCGGAGACTGCGGCAGCGACCATCGCATCGGATGTAACCGGTAAGACACCGCCTCTTGCGGACGAACTCGGCGTGGTCTGCCTCATGGACATGGGAAACACGGCAGCCATTATGAAGGCGTACCCGGTCCTCCCGCCGAGGCAGAGTTCATACATGAAGAAGGCGCACTGGGCGAAGTGGATGAAGCTGGGGTTTGAAAAATACTTCCTGTGGAAGATGAAAAGGGGGATGAGCAATCTGCCATGAAAAATGAAATATTGGAGATTCATGCGGAATTTTGCAAGACCTTTGCGAATCCAACGCGGCTGGAGATACTTAATCTTCTTAAAGAAGAAGAAATGATCGTGACGGACATCACGGAAAGACTCGGCGTCCCGAAAGCGAATACCTCCCGTCATTTGAATCTCATGCGCCTGAAAAAGATCGTTGTAAGAAGACGGGAAGGAGTAAATATTTACTACAGCATAGCGAATAAAAAAATTGTGGACGCTTGCGTCACCATGCAAAACGCCCTTGGGGAGTTATTGGATGCCGCCTCGTCTTCCCGGTAAAGATATCCGACTGCAAACGAAAGGGGGACAACCGCCATGTCAAAGATCGTAAAAAATGTTTCGGTGATGTGTTTCCATGATGAGCTTTGCCAGGTCTACAACGCGCTCATGACCGCGCTCAGCCTTCTGCGCGAAGGCTCCAAGGTCACGATGTTTTTCGGCTCTCGGGGCATCAACGCCGTCCACAAGGAAAAGGTGAAGGAACTCAAATGTCTTCCCGACCAGCCGAAGGAAGAGGGCGACGCGGTGATGAAGAAGATGGAGGAAATGGACCTGCCATCCGTCGAGGACCTGTTCTTCATGCTGATCGCAGAGGGAGCGACCGTACTTGCCTGCCCGTTGAATGTCTCGTTGTTCAATATTTCCCCAAAGCAGTTGATCGACGGCGTCAAGGTTGCCGATCCAGCAAAATACTACAAAGAAACAGTCATTCCCGCTGACATGAACCTGACTTTTTAGGGCCGACATATGCAAATATCGTTATATGATTATGCAAATCGGAGGAGGTGTGCATGAAAAGGTTTTCTCTGGTCGAGTTCTCGGTCGACCATCCCAAACTCATTGTTGCGCTGTCGATTATTCTCACCCTTGTTTTCGCGACCCAGTTCCCGAAAGTGAGGACAGACACGAACCCCAAGAACATGCTCCCGCCCACGTCGGACGTGCGGGTCTGGAACGATGAAGTCGAAAAGACTTTCGGCCTGTATGAGGACATGATCGTCCTCGGCATCCAGAACGAGAAGGGCATACTGAACTCCGCTACGCTCGGCAGGATACAGCGGATCACCGAGGAGATCCTGAAGATCAAAGGCGTTGCCACGCGGGACGTATCGAGCTTCACGACCATCGACAATGTGACCGTTGAAGGCGAGACGCTGAAGGTCAGCCCTCTCATGACCATTGTGCCGGAGAGCGACAAAGAGATGGGTGTCATGCGGAAGACGCTCTTCGAGAATCCGCTCTTCATCGACCGTATCATCTCAAAGGACGGCAAGACCACGGCGATCTATGTCCCGCTCGAAAAGGGAGGAAACGGGAAAGAGATCGCCGATAAAATCAGGGAGATCGTGAAGAAAGAGAAGGGCGACGAAAAATACTACGTTGCCGGAGAC
>JAXIPA010000228.1:0-9306 GCA_045403145.1 Nitrospirota bacterium
GTCATCCCCGAATGCCTTTATCGGGGATAGGGTTTATCACACATGTAAACCGGATTCCCGTTCAGAATCGCTGCGGGAATGACAGAACAGGACTTCGTACTTTGAATCTTAATCAGCGCGCAGTTCTTTTCTTCTTGTCGGTCTCTGGTAGTCCTGCACGGAAGGACGGTCGGTCTTTCTCGGCCGGTCTTCATTCATGATCTGGCGGGCCGTTTCGAATTCGCCTTCTTCCGCGAACGCTGCGGCCGTCATCGCTGCTTCAAACTTCTTAAGTAAGGTCTTCATGATCCTTTCCTCCTTTCCTGTATTTTACTTATTACTATTACAACCTCCGTGCCAAAACAAATTCACCACACAGCACATTGAAATCAGGGGATAATTAGTCGAAGCCTCAATCCGTGGTTTGGGACCCGGCTGTTTTAGAATGCAATACTTCTCCCCGAGAACCGCATTACCTATTGAATTTAAAAAGTTTTTTTGACTGTTGCATTAAAAATGGAAACGTTGTAAAATGCAACCAATTCAAGTGAGGTAGTAATAGGATGAAATTTTTCAAAAAACCTGATGACGATCAACAGGAATCCATCATAGGAGAACTGCGCCAGAAAATAGCTGCAGCATGCATGCCGCAGCCGGTTGAGAAGATCGCCGGCCAGGAACTCGACATGATCGCCAGGATCAGCCCCTCTTCCGCCGAGTACACCATCGGCATCACTTACATCGACTATCTCGTTTCCCTGCCCTGGAACAAAAAGACCGAAGACATCCTCGATCTCGCGCGCGCTGAACGGATTTTAAACGAAAACCACTACGGCCTCGACACCATCAAGGAACGGGTCCTGGAGCATCTGGCGGTCAAGGTGCTCGTGATGAGCAGGAAAGCGCGCATCCTGATCGTCGATGACGAGGAGATCGCCAGGAAGAACCTTGCCCACGTGCTCACGAAGGAAGAATACGACGTGGTCACTGCCGCAGACGGTGACGCGGCGCTCAAGGAACTCGCGGTGTCCGAATTCGACGTGGTGCTGACTGATCTCCGGATGGGCAGGATCGATGGAATGGACCTTCTGGACCGCGTCAGGATGCGGTATCCGGAGACCAGGGTGGTCATGGTGACCGGCTTCGCCACGGTCCCCTCCGCCATCGAAGCCATGCAGAAGGGCGCGTTTCACTACATAGCCAAACCGTTCAAGCTCGACGAAGTACGCGAGGTGATCAAGCGGGCGCTCGAATCGAAAACGGTCCGGGCGAACACGAAAGGCTCGGTGCTCTGCTTCGCCGGCCCTCCCGGGACGGGAAAGACCTCGCTCGGCCGCTCCATCGCCCGCGCGCTGGGCCGCAAATTCACGCGCGTCGCCCTCGGCGGGATGAAAGACGAAGCCGACATCCGAGGACACCGCCGCACCTACGTCGGCGCGAAGCCCGGCAGGGTGATCGAGGAGATCCGCCGCGTGGAATCCGCCAATCCCGTGATCATGCTCGACGAGTTGGACAAGATCGGCCGCGATTTCAAGGGCGATCCCGCGTCCGCCCTTCTCGAGGTCCTTGATCCCGAGCAGAACTGCGCCTTCGTGGACCATTACCTTGACGCCCCCTTCGACCTCTCGAGCGTCATGTTCATCCTCACCGCGAACGTGCTCGATACCGTCCCCGCTCCGCTGCGCGACCGCATGGAGGTCATTACGTTCTCGGGCTACACCCAGGAAGAGAAGGCGCATATCGCCTCCCGGTTCCTCTGCCCGAAGCAGATCCGTGAAAAGGGGCTGTCAACGGACCTGGTCGCCTTCACCGACGACGCGGTCGCGAAGATCATCCAGGAATACACCCGCGAGGCGGGAATCCGGAACCTCGAACGCAAGATCGCCGCCGTTTGCCGGAAGATCGCCAAGGCCTCGGTCGAGTCCCACGGCGAGGGGCAACCCGTCCGGATCACCCCCGAAGCCGTGGAACAGTACCTCGGCAAACGCAAGTATCATTTCGACGTCATCGAGGAACAGGACCGGATCGGCGTGGCAACGGGCCTCGTCCGGACCGAGACCGGAGGCGACATCATTTTCGTCGAGGCCGCGAAAATGAAAGGCACCAAGGAGCTGATCATCACCGGATCGCTCGGCGACGTGATGCGCGAATCGGCGCAGGCCGCTCTCTCCTACATCCGGAGCAACGCCGGGGAATTCGGCATCGCCGACGACTTTTTCGAGCACCACGACATTCACATCCATGTGCCCTCCGGCGCAATCCAGAAGGACGGGCCTTCAGCGGGCATCACCATTCTTATCGCCCTCGCCTCGCTCCTTACCCGGCGTCCCGCTCGGCGCGACATCGCCATGACCGGCGAGATCACCCTCACCGGCAGGGTCCTCCCCGTGGGCGGCATCCGGGAAAAGGTGCTCGCCGCCAGGCGCGCGAAGGTCAGGACCATCATCGTGCCGGCCCGCAACCGCGACGATGTGGATGAGCTGACCGGAGAATTCATGAACGACATCGAAATCCGCTTCGTCGACACCGCCATGGATGTCGTGAACGCGGTGCTGATGTGAATAGAAATCAGTCTCAAGTCTCAAGTTTGCAGTCTCAAGTTGTAACCAAAACCTGAGACTTGAGACTTGAGACCTGAGACTTGAGACCTGAGACCTGAGACTGCCGCTATGACCATGTTCAACTACCATCCCAGCATCAGACGGAAAATCACCCTCGGCTACTACGCCATCGTAGCCATGATCATCGGCCTGTCCGTGTTTACCTTGCTTGAACTCAGGTACATCGAACAGAAGATCATGATCGGCGAGGCTGTATCCGAATTCTTCGATACCACACTTGAGATCAGACGCTTTGAGAAGAACTTCTTCCTCTATGAACAGCGCTCGGACTATGATGAAAACGTCAAGTACGTGTCTCAGGCCCAGGACATCCTCAGCAGGAATATCGCGGGTTTCACCTCCATCGCGTCTTCAGAGCAGATAGAGACGCTCCATGTCAGTCTGAAAAAATACAAGGACATCATGGCCCAGTACGCGAGATCGGGGAAACGCGCTGCCTCCTTCAAGAACATCTTTGCCGCAAGAATCCGCGCTACCGGCAAGAACATCATCACTATCGCCGAGAATATTTCAAAAACAGAACGGAAGGTCCTTCAGCAGATCCTGAACAACTCCCGGTATATTCTTATCGTGTCCATTGCATTTCTTTCCCTCGCGGCCATCGCCATCGGTCAAATACTGTCGCGCATGGTGGTAAAACCTCTGCAATCGCTCGAGGAGAGCATGGGAGTGATCGCCGAAGGAACATTCGAGCGGATTTCGATCAATTCCAAGGACCGCGAGATCGTCTCGTTGACGAAAGCGTTCAATAAAATGCTGAAGGAACTCGAACTGCATGAGCGGCACCTTATCCAATCCGAAAAACTCGCTTCCCTCGGCACGCTCCTCTCGGGGGTAGCGCACGAGTTGAACAATCCCCTGTCGAATATCTCTTCGTCCAACCAGATATTGATGGAGGAGCTCAAGGAGGGGCTGGAAAAGCCTGATGCGCATGCCTTGCCCAATCCTGATTTTGCAATGGAGCTGGTGACGCAGATCAACGAGCAGGCCGACCGGGCGCGGAACATCGTCCGTTCCCTGCTCGACTTCTCGCGGGACAGGGAGTTCAAGAAGGAGTCTTTATCCTTGAAGAAGCTCTGTGAAGAGACCATCCAGTTCGTGAAGGGACAGGTGCCGACAAAGATAGGCTTAATCCTTTCGGTTCCCGATGATATAGTGATCTTCGCGGACAAACAGCGGTTCCAGCAGGTGCTCCTGAACTTGACCAAGAATGCAATCGATGCGATCTCGACCGACGCGGGATCGATCACTATCAGGGCCGAAAAACGGCGGGCGATGGACGATATCGAAGACGAGAATCCGGGCATCTATAACTACCTCAAATACCGCGGCAAGTGCACGCTTGATCAGGACACTGTCGACATAGAGATACGGGACACCGGCTCCGGCATCCCCCACGAGCTCATTCCGAAGATCTTCGATCCCTTTTTCACGACCAAGGACGTGGGCAAAGGCTCGGGCCTCGGCCTCTTCATCGTGCACGAGATCGTGGAGGAACATGACGGCTGCATCGCAGTGGACAGCGGACCCGATAAAGGCACATCGTTCTTGATACGATTGCCGATTCAGGGCAAGGCTTGACATGACGACAGAGTATTGTCGTTACTTCGGCTAATGCCATTACAGGAGCATCTCAAAGGAATAACGATGCAAAATCACGCAAAATTACTCATCGTCGACGACGAACGGATCGCGCTCCGGAACCTGGAGCACGTGATGAAAAAAGAGGGCTACGACGTGACGGGCACGCAGAGCGGCCCGAACGCGCTCAAGCTCATCGAGGGACAACAGTTTGACGTGGTGCTCACGGACCTCCGGATGGAAAAAGTCGACGGCATGCAGATATTGGAAAAGACCCGCGAGCTCTATCCCGACACGGAAGTCATCATGATCACCGGCTATGCCACGCTCGACTCGGCCGTCGAAGCCATGAAACACGGCGCCTTCTACTACATCGCAAAACCCTTCAAGCTCGAGGAAGTCCGCAAGGTGGTCCAGGAGGCCGTTCACAAGGTCCGGCTCAAGACCGAGAACCGCAATCTTCGGGAGCAGCTCGAAAGCTATCAGGGCAAGGTCAAGATCATCACCCAGGACCCTGCCATGCTGAAGCTCCTCGAAACGTCGCGTCAGATCGCGCCCACGGACTGCAACGTTCTCATCACCGGCGAGAGCGGCACCGGCAAGGAGCTGTTCGCCCGGTTCCTGCACCTGAACAGCAGGCGCGCCGAAGGCCCCTTCTTCGCCATCAACTGCGGCGCCTTCACCGAGGAGCTCCTCTCGAATGAGCTCTTCGGGCACGAAAAGGGCGCGTTTACCGGCGCGAACAACGTAAAAAAAGGGCTCATAGAGGCCGCATCGGGCGGCACGCTGTTCATGGACGAGGTCACCGAGACGCCGCCGTCCATGCAGGTGAAGCTCCTCCGCGTGATCCAGGAGAAGGAGGTCATGCGCGTCGGCGGCATTGCGCCCCTCAAGGTAGACGTGCGCTTCGTGGCGGCGACGAACCGGGACATCCACGATACCATGAAGAGCGGGGCGTTCCGGCAGGACCTCTACTTCAGGCTGAACGTGGTTTCGCTCCGCATCCCGCCCCTGTCGGAAAGAAAGGACGATATCCCCCTCCTCTCCTACTTTTTCCTGAAAAAGTACAGCCTGCTGATGAAAAAAGAAGTGACCGAGATTTCCGAGGACGTGATCGCCCTGCTCATGAACTACGATTTTCCCGGCAACGTGCGCGAGCTTGAGAACATCATGGAACGCGGTGTCGCGCTCACGAACGGCAAGTCCATCGAGACGGGCCACCTGCCCGAGGACCTGCGGGAGTTGAGCATCAAGACGTTCCGGAAAAAGGAAGGCAGGATCCCGTCCCTCGAGGAGCAGGAGGAGGCATATATCAAGTGGGTATTGCACGAGGTCGGCGGCAACAAGACACTGGCTGCCCAGATCCTCGGCATCGACCGCGTCTCGCTGTGGAGAAAACTCAAGAAATACGGGCTTGAATCGGAATAGTATTTAACGGAATGGTCAGCGCGATGCATCGTACACGTTTCTCAGATAACCAATGATGATGAGGAGTCGGCTGTCTCTCCAAACCCCTGTGCGAAACACCATGGCCATTCGACTCACCGTCATCAACCGTCTTTACCCCGACGTCTAACCCACCACATTATGTTCGTTCTTTCAGCCATAAATGATAAATAAGGCATATTAACGCATCATTATTCAACAATCAGCGCGGTCACCGCCCCCATTTCAGCAATATTTGACAACTGTTCAATCCACTGCTATACATTAAAAACATCCCACCGACGTACCAATTTTTATTCATTACAACATATCGGTTTCGAGCGAAACCGGGAGCAATGATGACCTCATGCAGGCAAGGGGAGCTGGCGGCTATTTACCATGAGCAGAATGGACGCAGAACGAGGTAATGGCATCAGGGCGCGACGCAACATGACTCGCAAGGTCGGAGGAAACGTCATGAAAAGCACCTGCCGGATAAAGAGGGATGTATGCCGAAAACCAGAAGACGGGATAAGGAAACAGGCATCACTGCCGGCAGCAATAGGCACGCACGGACGCACGGAAACGTTCCCGCCCTATTTTGCAGCGGCAGTCGGACTGAGTTCCGATGCTATAGTCGTTACAGATCCCCGGGGTTATATTCAATACGTGAATACCGCTTTTGAGCAGATGACGGGCTATATTGGCGAGGAAGCAGCCGGACGGAGCCTGCACATACTGGACAGCGGCAGGCACGATGGAGAGTTCTACGAGTGCGTCCGAAAGACCCTGGCGCGTGAGGGGATATGGAGGGGCCGGCTGGTCAGCAAAAAAAAAGACGGGACCTTATACCATGAAGAGTGCACCCACTCGCTCGTCAAGGGCCCCTCGGGTGAAACCACCTATCACCTCTCGGTCAGACGCGATGTTACGGAACGTTTGAAGCTCGAATCCATCGTTGAAGAAATAGATACCACGAAAAACTGCGGCTATATCCTCTCCGGCGTCCGCCACGAGATCGGAAACTCAGTCAATTCCCTTGCCGCGATTCTGGGCGTGCTGAAAGCCAAACTTGCCCGCCTTGATACGCCGGCCATTGCGGGGTATCTCGAGAGCGCCTCGGATGAGGCGCAGAAAGCGGCATACATTCTCCGTTGCCTGAGAAACTACAACATCTTCACAAAGCCCGAAATCCAGGGCGTGCGGCTTCCGGAATTCATGGCAAAATTTCTGGCCCTGGTACGGGACGATTTAGCGGCCAAAGGGATAGGGATCAACGCTTCCATCGATGCGAATGTCGAACAATGTTGCGCGGACCCCCGCGCGCTTCATCAGGTCATGCTGAATCTCCTCATCAATGCCACGGACGCGCTGGAAGGAAGAGCGCATCCGAGGGTTTCCATCAGAATATCCAAATCAGGGGAAAATGTCCGGGTGACGGTGGAGGACAACGGCTGCGGAATGTCCGAAGACCACCTGCGCAATATGTTCAAGCCGTTCTACACCACCAAGGCGCACGGCACGGGCCTCGGCCTGGTGATCATCAAGAAGCTTCTTACCGCAATGAACGGCTCCATTGCGGTGAGGAGCTTCAAAGATATCGGCACGACCATCGACATCATCATACCCGGAGAAAGAGTGATGACCGGCAATACTGCCGAAGCCCTTCCCGCCGCGGCCGGCCTTTAAGCCGCTTGCCGTTTCTCAACCAGCACCTTGAAGTAGTTCATCTTGGGAGTTACCAGCAGCACCTGATGCCCTTCATCCTTCAGACTTCTCGTTACATTGACGATCGGCTCGCCGTCGTCGAGATAGAATTCTATCGCTTCACCGCTCCCGATCCGCTCGATCGCAAGCTTGGCCTTCACGAAATTCAAAGGACAAGACACGCCTCTCAAGTCGAGAAAATTTTTCCGTGCAGCTGAGGCTGTGTCAACGTGCTCGGCGGGCGAAGCCCCTTTTATTTCCTCTCCGAATATTTCGCTGAAAACCTTGTCAACGCCGATCCGGTCAATGGTATGGCCGAAACGCTCCTTTTTTTTGCCATGCGTGAGGTAGAAATCAAATGCCTGTCTGATATACCTGAGCAGTTCCTCTCTCGACTCGATCAAAACCCTCGCCTTGGTCCCAAGCCGGGGTTTTTTCCCCATGGTGCCGCCCAGATACAGCGTGTAGCCCGTCTTCTTCGCCGTCCATGCCGACGACGGGCAGTTATTGATACAGAGGCCGCAGAGGAGGCACTTGTCAATGTCGAGGACAAAATCCTTGTCCCTCTGCTCGATCGCCTGGGCCGGGCAGATGCTGACGCAGAGCTTGCATGCAGTGCAGGCCTCACTGTTCCATTCCGGAAGTACGCCCCCCATAATGCCGATATCATTCTCAACGGGCTTGGAGCAGTTGTTCGGGCAACCGGAGATGCCGAGCTTGAACTTGTGCGGCGCCGGCTTACGTAGATACTCAGCGTCCAGCTCGGCTGCAAGCTCTTTGGTCTCTATGATGCCGGACGTGCAGGTCGCATTACCCGGGCAGGCCACGATCCCCCTGCCGCGCGGTCCGCACACGCCGAGCACGATGCCGCTCTGTTCGAGCTCTTCCCGCGCCGCCTGGAGATTGTCAACGTGGATATTGTGAATTTCAACGGCCTGGCGTGTGGTGAGATGCACGCGGCCGCGGCCGTATTTCCGGGAGACCCGTGAAACGACGTCCAACTCCTCGGCACTCATCTCGCCGCCAATGGACCTGAGGCGGATCAGGTAAGTGTCCTTCTGCTTCTGGCCGATGATGCCGACCCGCTTCAATTCGTCTGTGCCCGGCAAAACTGCCGTCTGCTTTCCCATGTGTCTCTCCTTATTCGATGATATGCGTTACCATGCAACGAAGGCGCGAAGCAGGAGACAGGGGGAAACCTGCCCCGCGCCCTCGCTGTAACGGATTAGCAAATGATACAGCAACATGCATGCCAGATAAAAAAGCCTTAAAATACGGGATGCCGCCGGCCTGCGAGAGATCAGCGTTGATTATTTTTTATATATATTGTATATTTTATAACCAACAAGGAGGCGCAATGAAAACAATCGTGCTCATCAGCGGCAACGGCAAGGACGTCGTAAAAGAATTATCCGCGGTCCTGCCGAAAGGCTACAAACTGTCGGCCGCGGGGCCGCACAAGGCCGTGGTAACGGCCGAAACAGCCTGCGTTGTCTATGATATCGATACCGTGGAAGTCCACCGGATCAAGGAATTCAGCGAGAAGACCTTTGTCCTGGCGATCACCGATCAGGAGAAGACCGGCCCGGTCATGGAAGCGGCAACCTGGGGGGCCTATGAGATCATGCGGCGTCCTCTCAAGAAGGAACGGATCGCGCGCATCCTTGAAGAACTGCACAGCCTGAGGCAGGAAATGGACCATGCCGTGGTCATTTCCAAGGACACTATCGCGCCTGCCGCGACCTGCGTCATCGTCGGCCGCTCTTCTCTCGTGATGAGTCTCTGTGAAAAGGTGGCGCGCATAGCTCAGGTCGAGGTGCCGGTGCTGGTCACGGGCGAGACGGGCACCGGAAAAGAACTCGTGGCCGAGGCCATCGCACAGCTTTCATCCCGCTTCGGCAAACCCTTCGTGATTATCAACTCGGCGGCTGTGCCCGATACCCTGCTCGAATCGGAGCTGTTTGGATATGAACGGGGCGCTTTCACAGGCGCC
>JAXIPA010000204.1:0-6544 GCA_045403145.1 Nitrospirota bacterium
ATTTCTCTCCCCTTCCCAGACGAACTTATCGTCGCCGATCAGGTCGTGGACCATGTACGGCGTCTTCTCCCCGAGACCCAGCCGTTCGACAGGTACCTTCACCCACCCCGACTGGGTGTGGAAGGGATCGAGGCTCACCACCATGATCAGAGCATTCTCCCCATCCTCCGTGGCCGTGCCGTAACACAGGATGTTGTCGTTGTCCGTATCGAAGAACTCCAGGTTCCAGGTGGTCTGGAGCGCGGGGTTCTCCCTCCGGATGCGGTTGACCCTGGCGATGACATCCCGGAGGCTGGCCGGGTCTTCAAGGTTCCATCGCCGGATCTCGTACTTCTCCGCGTGGAGATACTCTTCCTTTCCCGGCAGGGCCTCATTCACACAGAGCTCGAAAGCCGGGCCGTAAATGCCCGTGTTCGAGGAGAGCGTCGCGGCAAGCAGGTACCGCGCGATAAAGGCGGGCCGCCCGCCGTACTGCAGATGCTCGGGTAGGATGTCCGGCGTGTTCGGCCAGAAGTTGGGCCGGAAAAAATCCCGCAGATCGCTGCGCGTGAGCTGGGTAAGATACTCAACGAACTCGCGCCTGGTGTAGCGCCAGGTGAAGTAGGTATAGGACTGGGAAAACCCCGCCTTGGCAAGACGCTGCATTATCTTGGGCCGCGTGAAGGCCTCGGACAGGAAGAATACGTCGGGATGCTCCTGTTTCACCTCCGCGATGAGCCACTCCCAGAAGGCGAAGGGCTTGGTATGCGGGTTATCCACGCGGAAGATGCGCACGCCTTTTCCGATCCAGAAGAACACCACCCGCCTGATCTCCTCCCAGAGCGCCCTCCAGTTTTCGGTCTCGAAGTTCAAGGGATAGATGTCCTCGTACTTTTTCGGAGGGTTCTCGGCGTACTGGACCGTGCCGTCGGGCCGCCGCTTGAACCATTCCGGATGGTCCTTCACGTACGGGTGGTCGGGTGAACACTGGAGCGCGAGGTCCAGGGCAATGTCGAGACCGTGCTCCTTCGCCTTTTGTACGAACCGCTCGAAGTCCAGGATCGTACCGAGCTTCGGATGGACCGTATCATGGCCCCCTTCATCGGAGCCGATCGCCCAAGGACTCCCTACGTCGTCCGGCTCCGCCACGGTCGCGTTGTCCCTGCCTTTGCGCTTCGTTTTGCCGATGGGATGTATGGGCGGAAAATAAATCACATCGAAGCCCATTTCCTTTATAGAGGGAAGGAGCTTCTCGCAGTCCCGGAAGGTCCCGTGAGCTTTTTCCGCGGGACAGGAGCGCGGAAATAATTCGTACCAGGTGCTGAAGAGCGCCTTCGGAGGGTCCACGGTAACAGCGAGCTCCCTGTCGTAGATCGCGGCAAAGCTGCGGTCCGGAAAGGCCGCCATCAGGAGCGTCAACTCGTCGCCGAGCGCGATGGCCGCTGCCCCTGCCCCGCCCTGTTTCACCGCAGCCTCCAACTGGTCGCGCAGGGCCTGAAGAGCCTGCCGTTCCCTGCCGTCGTTCGCGCGCCCAATCGCGGCCTCAATCCGGATCAGGCCGCTCAGAAGCTCGACCTCCACGTTTTGGTCCGCATCGACCTTTTTCTTCAGGTCGCGCTGCCAGGTCCTGAAGTGGTCCACCCAGCCCTCGATTGTATAGATGTAGGCGCCCAGTTCCATGACCGTGAACGCGGCCTGCCAGCGGTCATTCTCCAGGGGTTCGAGGGGAACTTCCTTCCATTCCCCCTCCTTCTCATGTTTATAGAGGAGCCGGGCAGAAAGGGAGTCATGTCCGTCCGAGAAGATGTCAGCGGACACAACCACGCTCTCGCCCGCAACACGTTTGGCCGGGAACCGGCCGCCGTTGACCTCGGGCTTCACATTTTCGATCACGACCCGTTTTCTGCCGTCGTCAACCACCGGGGATTTCCTTTCTTATATAATAGGTCTTTCTTGCATTTCCCTGCACAAACAAACAAGCACGCCTTAGATGGCGTGCTGATTATCAGGAACTGCTTGATTTCATTATAACAGAGGATTCAGGGCGCTTCAACCTGCGAAGCTTCACCCCGCTCTTCTTTTCAGCGGGTCCGGACTGCCCTGTGGAATGTAACGGAGGCGCATGGCGGAATGGCTGCGGTTTCGGATATGGCAAAGTTGAACCAAGAGAGCATGTACCGGATTAATTTCAACGTTTTACGTTTTGGCAGCCGCAGACTTTGGCCCGCGAGAATGGATTTTCCAGCGGCCTGTTAGAATTCAAGAACCTTGCTGGTCAGAGGCTATGCCTCGCTCAAATTTTCTTTCAGAAGAGTAATTCTGCGGGAATTTTCGCAGCAACTCGTTATCAGATCCACTCCGGAGGTAAAGCGCCCTGTGAGGAAACGGAATCTCAATGCCAAGTTCGTCAAAACGGTTCTTAAGCCTCCGGCGAAATTCACGGGCCACTTCCCACTGCCTGACAGGCAGCGTCTTGATCCGAAATTTTATCGTTACCTGGGAATCCCTGAAAGCGTCAACGCCGAACATCTCCAGATCTTCGAGAATAAGCTTGCCGAAATAGGCGTCTTGGCGCATCTCTTTTCCCAGGTCCTTTATCGCTTCCATGACCCTGTCCACATTCTCTTTATAAGCCACGCCAACATCAAAAAGGGCCTGCGAGTAGTCCTGGGTATAATTCATGACGATCTTGATCTCGCTGTTCGGGATGGTAATTACCCGCCCTTCAAGATCACGCAGCGTGGTTATGCGCAAATTAATATTTTCGACTACTCCGGTGTATTCACCCACCCTGATAACATCATCGATGCGGTACTGCTCCTCCAAAAGAATAAAAAAACCATTTATCACATCACGGATAAAATATTGTCCGCCAAACCCAAACGCCAGGCCCACGATGCCGGCGCCGGCCAAAAGCGCCATGACATTAAACCCAAACGTCTGCAGCACCAGGTAGATAACGGTGACGACGATCGCAAAAGCCACAAGCCAATAGAACAGGCGGCTCAGGGTCTTTATCCTCAGACCCAGTTCGCTTTCACGTATCTTGCCTTTTGCAGTAACCAGGTCCTCAAATTTCCTGATCACCAGTTTAAAAAGAACAATAAGACAGAGACCCGAAGCAATGAGGACGGAAGCCACGGTCCCTTTCTCTGCCCAGTTCATTTTAGAAAGTTCCTCTTTCTTGAGGATCTCCAGGGCTTTTTTCAATTGCTGGATCTTTGCCTCGCTGGCCGCCAGATTGCTCATGGCATCTTCAGCCTTCAAGGACACCTGCTTAAGCTTGGAATCTGCGGCAGCGGCCTCCTTGTCGAACTTTTTGACTTTTGAAGACAACTCTTTTACCTTCTGCATGGCTTCGGGCTTCTTGCTCACAGCCGCTTCCTGTTTTACCGCTTCGAGCTCTTGGCGGGAAGCAGCCGCGGCCTCTTTTTTCATCTCGACCTTTTCCTCCAGGAGAATTTTCTCTTCAATCGCCTTCTGCGCTTCTTTTTTGGTCTCTTCCAGATTTTCTTCTTTCTTCTTAATTACCTCCTTAACCGCCGTGGCTCG
This sequence comes from Nitrospirota bacterium, assembly GCA_045403145.1. Taxonomy (GTDB): domain Bacteria; phylum Nitrospirota; class UBA9217; order UBA9217; family UBA9217; genus JAJYKN01. The sequence continues at coordinate 3,532 of JAXIPA010000204.1, forward strand.
CTTTTCTATTATCTCCTTGGCCTCCTGGCTTGCCGGCACTACCACTTTCTTGATATCAGTGGCTATCTTCCTGATATCGCCGGGGACCTTTACCACCGCTGAAACCGTCTCGTTGGAAACGATATTATCCTGGTCAGAAGAAGATCTTCCCTCTGAAGCCGACTCTTGAGAAACGCTATTCTCCTGGGCGGAAGAAAATCCTCCCGCTGAAACCGTCTCGTTAGAAACGATATTCTCCTGGGCAGAAGAAAATCCTGCCCAGCACACAAAATATATTAACACCGGCAAATATTTAGCTATCCTGAAGTAATAATTCGTCATCATAAAGCTCCGTTTTTTTTAGATGCACGACTTGGGCAGAAAACCCTTTGGACTCCGACACCCAAAGGGTTCGGGGTGACACATTCTGACTTCTTATGACTTTATCAACTATTGCATTGTGTTGTTGAAAGCGGAATTGATTTCATGCCGAGCAAAGGAGGCCTTTTCAATCACACATGTAGGCAAGAAAAATGCCAGGCTGAACGTGAATAAAAAACCGTGTATTCAAAATAAGTTAGCTATGAGGATGAAGCTGGGTGATTCATTCTGAGCCGTCTATTTTGCGTCTCCCGGTCAATTTCATCAGGGGTCTTTCGCCGTAGCGAAGCGGCTGATGAAAATTCTCCGACAAAAAAAGGGCCACATTCTTCTTCCACCCGCCGTAAACTTCAGGCTTATGTGCGGAAAAAAACATGACCCAAAATGATGCTCTTCTCTTTTGGACTCGTCTGCAAGGCTCCGATGCCCTACTCGCCCATTGCCGAGAACGTCACGGTAACCGGATCGCCCACCATGGGGTGTTCACCCGTGCCGCTGCACACGATGGTCAGCGTGTAGGTCCCCTTCCCACCTTTCAGATCTGCAAAGGGGCCGGTCCCATCGGTAATGACAAAGCCGCCGTAGGAATTCAGCGTCTTGGTATGCATTTCCTTGGTTTTCGTCGCTGCGCCCCCGTACTCCAGGCTCAAGGTCGACCCGCCGCTGAAGGTGAAGGCGAGGGTCCCTTTGTGTTCGAACTTGAGGGGCATCGTCCCGGGCATCAGCGTCAGGTTGGATCCAAGGGCCACATAGGCCGTGTACGGCACCCCGTTGACAGTGACGTAGACGTCATTGCCGACGAATTTCTGGTCCCGTGCCACGATTGCCTGAGGCACACCTTCCCTCAACACGATGGTTACATCACCGAGCTGCTTGATCGTAAACATGCTGGCAGGGAAGTTGATCTCTGCTGCGACGGCCTGGCTCACCGGCGCCAGAAGCAGTACAAGAGTCATTGCCAGGATTGTCGTCAAAAGATTTCTCTTCATGGAATTTGTACCTCCTCTCTAAGCTCTGAAATTCTTGGTGCATCGTCCATGTTGGAGGCGTCTCTACTGTTGAAGTCCACGATTCAATCTCTCTTATTAATATAAGATAACACGAGTTGCACATTTCTGCAACCACATTAGGTTGCCTGGAAAGAGTTCATACTACTAAGGGCGAACCTGCCCGGGACGAGCCTTGACGGGTTTCTGCTGTTTGCCAAAGGATTCATGGTCCTGAAAAACAATATCCCGGGAGTGACACGCGCATCCTTGCGTCACCCCCGGGACCGCACAACTTCATGTTTGTTCTGAATGAATCAGGCTTGGCCGGAGGCTCATGCCTGCCGGCATTTTTCGGGATCGATTGATAGTGCAAACTGCACTATTTGCTGCCGCTTCAGCTGCCCTTTGGCGCTGGTTTAGCCGGCTTATCTTTTGAGCCGGTTCAGCTGCCGGTCGGGGTCGGTGCTGAGGTCGGAGACGCTTCTGATCCGCTTTCACTGCTCTGTGTTGCGGTCTCTTTCGTGGTAACACCTGTACCACCCTTATTGCCGGATCAGCTGCCGGCGGCCTTACATGCGCCGGATCCAACCGTGAGACCGAAGCCGGCAATCAGTCCGGCAATTCCGAACCCCGCCAGGTATTTTTTCAGTTCCTGGGTATCCATGACTCACCTCCTTTCTTCACGTCGTTTTTTTGCACACTACAGGGGGAGGAACCTCATGGAGCCGCCCGCAGGATCCTGCCTATGCACAGAAACATGCTCCGGGCAGAACGATCGGTTTTGCCTCATGGTAGTGATGAATGATAGAGTAATCTTATCACCACTCTGCGGCGTGTCAAGAATACGGTAATAAGGCTCCTCTGTATATGGGGAGAGCCCTTCGTTCTTATCGTCCTGGCTGTCGTGAAGTCATTGCTGGTTCTCATCAACGACCAGTCCTGGCTCTTGTTCATGAAGCGGCTCTATTCGAACTCGAAGGTCACGTCCCTGGTTGCGGTAGCCCTGGCGGGCGTCGTGTTGTACTTCCTCGTACGCTCCGGGCTGACCATCGTCCAGATCCTCGCAGTCTGCCTTTTCGTTTCCCTCCTCTTTGTTGCCGGCATGGCGCCCTACTTTTCCTCCATGGAAAAGTGGTTCGAAGGCAAGGACGGCGCCCGGATTCTGAAGGAACAGTGGCTGTATACGCTGATATGGTTCCTCCTCCTCGGCTGGGGAGCCTATGAGTTGGCGGTCAAATGACGGCCTGCGGCCGTATTACGTGTCGGTCCTGTGATCGTGACGGGGGATGCCGCATAGTACTTCCTGAAGTTGTTAAAGTTACCTTTCATAGAAACTCATCAAGTTCGCCCATCAATAGTCAATATTTCGTTTGACACAAAATTTGAATAAGCCTAAAATCTTTCCATAACGCGCCGTTTTTTACGGTTCCCGGCATTGCCGAAATGAGATGAGATTGTAAATTTCTGAGCCGTTAAGGTTGCCTGATCTTCCGTAGAGGACATTAGGCATTTATCTTGCTAAACTCGCCAACACCGGATTCTTGGAAATGACAGGACGGTTTCCGTCCCATCAAACACTGGTTGGACGACTACATAGGAGTGAAGTACATGACGGAAGGCAACGAAGTCGATAGGCAGGCCGCCTCCCCAGGAGCAAGGGGATC
>JAXIPA010000212.1:0-4062 GCA_045403145.1 Nitrospirota bacterium
GCTTTTCCCGTCAATTGCAAGGGTTTTTCGAGTAAACATCTTCATAGTTTCCGAAATGGACTTATTGCCCCGACAACACAACCAGAACTTCGACAGTATGTTGCAATAAACGATTGCTAATGAGGATGTTCCCCCGGAGCCACTTTCATTATAGGCCCCCTTTGTCGAAAATATTATCGCTTGAGCAATAATAACCATTGACATTCCGGGGCAGAAGGGGCATTATAACAGCAAGAAGTTCCGGATGTTCTTGTAGGGAAACCGCAAAGACTGATTGACTTTGCGGCATTTTTTTTGTCCTTTTCCGTCGCTTCAATTTCACAAGAAGGAGGTAGCTCATCATGGAGACAGGTACCGTAAAGTGGTTCAATGATTCCAAAGGTTTTGGATTCATTACCCGTGAAAAAGGCGGCGATGTGTTCGTTCATTTTGGCGACATTCAGGACAGCGGCTTTAAGTCGTTGGCTGAAGGCCAGCAGGTTCAGTTCGACGTTGTCGACTCGCCCAAAGGCCCCAAAGCAGCCAACGTTGTAAAGCTCTAAACCAGGGCTCAGACCTTTGCAGGCCCTGACCATGTCAGGGCCTGTTTTTTTCATTTCCCTTGCAGTCGCAACAGTTCCCCGCCTCCTGTCGGGGATAAAAGCGGCGGATCATCTTCACGGCCCGTGACGCCCGGCAGTACAAATTGCTGCGGGACGTCAGAGGGGCCCGCGTTTTCCCTTTTACGTCATCCTGAGTTATCATTCTGCATCGTGAATCCTGCATCACTACGTTGGGCTTTTGTCTTTTACCCTGAAGGAGAAACATGAACCACAGACAAAGTTATAGACAAAAACAGGAACTGGAGAGGACCGCCCTGGCCGCCCTTGGTCTGATTTCCGAGCGACATGTCGGGGTTTCGAAGATCGAATTTCGCATGACCTATTACCGGCGCGGATTGGATGCGGTTTTAATGAAGCGTACGCTCAGTTTCTCGTCCGCGGATTACGCCGGTTTTCACATGAAATGCATGGAGGATGGGTGCCTGGGCGGTGGTTTCGATCTGGCCCCCGTGGTTGCAAGCCTGGCTAAATCCCGCAAGAAGACAACAAAGGGGAAGGTCTATTGTCACGGCATGAATCACACCTTCGGACACGCCAGTATTGCCTATGAAGTCAATATCCAGTACAACAAGCAGGTTACCTAGAACCCTTCAGGCATTTGCGCAAAAACCTCTCCTTATTCCTTCATGAAAAAGGACGGCCTGAGCAGGCCGCCCTTTCGTTGTTTTGGATCAGTTCCTTACGCTACTAATCCTTCTTTTCCACCAGCTTCTGGAATACCGACATAAAGTCGATCGGAAGGGGGAAGACGATGGTCGTATTTTTTTCCGTGCCGATCTCGGTCAGGGTCTGAAGGTACCTTAGCTGGAGCGCTATCGGGTTCTTGCTGATGACCGCCGCGGCCTCGGATAACTTGGCCGACGCCTGCAGCTCACCTTCCGCATGGATGATCTTGGCCCGGCGCTCGCGCTCCGCCTGAGCCTGGATGGCGATAGCCCGCTGCATCTCGGCAGGCAGGTCAACGTTTTTCACTTCCACCGTGGTCACCTTGACCCCCCACGGTTCGGTCTGCAAGTCGATCACCTTCTGGAGCTCGGCATTGATCGCCTCTCGGTTCGAGAGCAGGTCGTCGAGAGAATTTTGGCCGAGGATGCTCCGGAGCGTGGTCTGGGCGATGAGCGAGGTGGCGTAATAAAAGTCCTCTACCTCGACAATGGCCTTCCTCGGGTCGATTACCCGAAAATACACCACGGCATTCACTTTGACGGTCACGTTATCCTTGGTGATGACGTCCTGAGAGGGGACGTCCATGGTCACGGTCCGGAGGCTCACCCGCACCATTTTCTGGATACCCGGCCAGAGGAAGATGATGCCGGGCCCCTTTACGCCGTGCTCGAGACTCACCTTGCCGAGGGTAAAGATGAGGCCCCTTTCGTACTGCTTCAGGATCTTGACGATGTTATACAACACGAAAATCACGAGTAATGCGGTGAACAGTGCACTGGTGGCGAAAATCTGCATGTGTGGCCTCCTCATTGAAATGGGCTGTTTATGACGCGGCCCGTAAGCCGCAATCAATAAGCTCTCCCGTATGTCATTCCCGTGTGGTTCTATCGGGAATCCGGTGTCTCTGGTCCGCTTCTCTTGGGAAAGTCTCTGGATTCCCGCTTTCGCGGGAATGACGAACTATGCTGCGGTTGTTTTCTTGACTTTTGCCTTGAGTCCCTCGACGGCGACGACCGTCACTTTCTCTCCCTTTTTAATAGGCTCGTCGCTCCAGGCCCTCCAGTACTCGCCGCGCATGAACACCTGCCCGTCGGCATGAATATCCGTTTTCGCCGTCGCCTGCATGCCGATGATGCCCTCCATGCCGGTATCTGGCTTTTCCCGGTAGACGCGGACCGCGATGGTCACGGTGATGATGAACAGGACCGCGGAAAGGACAACGGCGGGGATGATCACCGCCCACGATATCTGGAGCGCCGGGGCGGGAGAATCGATAAGCATGACGGAGCCCAGGAGCATGGCGATTGTGCCGCCGATGCCCAAAACGCCGTGGCTCGTTATAAACGCTTCGGCAATGAAAAGTCCGATGCCGAGAATGATAAGGAGAAGGCCCGCATAGTTGATCGGGAGCGTATGGAGCGCGTAAAAGGCGAGGACCAGACAGATCGCGCCAGCCACGCCGGGAAAGATCGCACCGGGGTTCGAAAGCTCGAAATAGAGGCCGTAGAAGCCGAGGATCATCAGGATATAGGCGATATTGGGATTGCTGATGATCTCGAGGATCCGGTACCGGAAACCCATCTTGATTTCCTTCACTTCGGCGTTATCGGTGGACAGCGTTTTCTTGCCGATGACAAGGTCTACGGTTTTGCCATGCATCGCCTTCACGAGCGAGGGAACATCGGGAGCAATAAAGTCAATCACCTTGTTTTTAAGCGCCTCAGTCTCGGTGATCGAGACGCTTTTTCTCACGGCCTCCTCGGCCCATTTGGCATTCTTCCCCCGCTTCTCGGCAATGCCCCGCGCCATGGCGGCAAGATCGTTCACGACCTTGGCTTCCATGGTCTTGTCCATTTTGCCCTGCATGGTAACGGGATGAGCGGCCCCCATGTGCGTGGTCGGCGCCATGGCTGCGATATTGGCGGCCAGCGTGATGAACACCCCGGCCGAAGCCGCCCGTGCGCCGCTCGGCGAAACATAGACCACGGTCGGAACATTGGACGCCATCATCTTAATGACGATCTGCTGCATGGAGTCGACGAGACCTCCCGGCGTGTTCAACTCGATGATGATCGCCTCGGCTTTTGCTTCCGCAGCCGTGTTGATGGATTTGACGATATATTCGGCGACAACGGGGGTGATGGGGGCGTCAATTTTGATGAGGTAGACCCGTTTCGGCTGCGCGGGTGCCGTCGCCGGAGGGGGGGCAGGTTTGTCCGCGGAAAAAGCTGCACCTGCGATGCCGGCAATGAAAAGCGTGAACGAGAGAATCAGGATGAACCATCTCGCGTGTTTCCGCATGTTCCGTCTCCTTAGTTGCTGTGAAAAGTATATCCGCATTGCCCTATGCTGTCAAGAAGTGCTTGACTCAGAAGGGTTTTTTCTGTAGCATCGAACCACTTATGAGCATGAGAGTTACCGGAGGCACGGGCAGGGGGCAACGCCTGAAGGTCCCGACAGGATCGCGCGTCAGACCCACGTCCGACAAAGTAAAACAGGCCCTGTTCAATATCCTCGGCGACCGGGTGACCGATGCCTCGTTTCTCGATCTTTATGCAGGGGCCGGGGGCATCGGGATAGAGGCGCTCAGCCGCGCGGCCGGCCGGGTGGTGTTCATTGACTCAGCGAGGGAGTCTCTCGCCGCCATAAAAAGAAATATCGAGCTGACCGGTTTCAGCGACCGTGCGCAGATTATAGCATCGAAAGTCGAGACATTCCTCAAGAAGTCATCGGAACTGTTTGACATTGTATTTCTTGACCCACCGTACGCCGAGGACATGCAGCCGCTGCTCGA
>JAXIPA010000047.1:0-1343 GCA_045403145.1 Nitrospirota bacterium
TGAATCCGAGTTCTTTCTCGGCAAGGGCAAGGCCCTTCCCTCCCTGGACCATATCAAGACCGTAACCGATGCGGTCAAGTTCGCGATCGGGTTCGAAAAAGAGACCCTGCTCTATTTCATGGAGCTTAAAACGATGGTGAAAGAGAAAGAAGTCCTCGACGAGGTCATCAACGAGGAAAAGAGCCACATCCGCTGGCTCGATACGTTCCGGGCCGGTCTGGCGAAATAATCATTTACGACAATGCCGGGCAGCCTCACAGGCTGCCCTTTTCTTTCTTCTGAATCCGACCCGCGACGAAAAGAAGTTTCCGGAAGATCTCACTACTTCAGCATCTCCCCCACCGTGACCAGCGTAAAACCCCTCTTGCGCAGGCCCTCGATGATTTCCGGCAGGACCTCGGCCGTGTGCACGCCTTTTTTATTCATGTGAAATACGATGATGCTGCCGCCCTTTGTTTCCTTCAGAACGGCGCGCGCGATCTTCTTTGCCGAGAGGCCGGGGTCCGGGTCTCCTGACGCGATGTCATACTGGATCGTTGTCAGCCCGGCCGATTTCGCAAGCTTTGCCAGACGCTCGTCCACCTCGCCGTAGGGCGGCCGGAAATACGTCGGCGTTTTGCCGGTCACCTTTTTGATGATCGCCTGGGTCCTTTTCATTTCCCGGATGATGCGGTCGTCATCCTTTTCGAGAAGATGGGGATGGTAATAGCTGTGGGCCGCGATCTCGAACTGTTCCTGGTCTGCGAGGTACTTTGCTTTGTCGGGGTGCTTCTCGACCCACCTGCCGCTCAGGAAGAGCGTGGCCGGCGTCTTTTTGTGGAGCAGGACCCCGACTACCTTATCGTCATATTCCTCAGGCAAATCCGTGGGACAGGCGTCAAAGGTGAGGGCGATATTCGAGGAGCTTCTTGGTCCGTGTTCGATGATCAGGGCGTCGGGAGATTCCGCGGCAAGGACACGCGCCTCCCGTTGTACGAAGACGGAGGGCAGGATGCCGAGGAAGAGGACCAAGCCTCCGAGGACGGGGGAGAAAAACCTGGCGTATAGTTTCATTCGAGACATTCTGCAATCATACTATACCGGGTCAGCAGCGGGGTCAATGGGAAAAACCGGGGCAGGTGCAAAGAGGAACGGAAGCGAAGTTCACGTTTTTTTGCGAGCCAGCCACTTCCTCCCTTCTTCCATGATGAGGAGCAGCGGCGTGAAGGCAAAAAGGAAAGCCCATTCCCTGAGCCCCAGAGGGGCGAGGCCGAAGACCTTCTGGAGGAAAGGGGTGTAGATGAGGAGCGATATGATGGCCAGTTCCGACGCGATCCCCCATAACACCAGCTTGTTGGCGAACA
>JAXIPA010000039.1:0-6707 GCA_045403145.1 Nitrospirota bacterium
CGCGTTCGACGTGGTCCTGCCTAATGCCGTGCCGGAGAAGGGAAGGGTGCTGACCCAGATATCGAAATACTGGTTCGCGCAAACCGAAAGGATCGTAAAGAATCATGTGATCTCCACGGCAATAAAAGACTTTCCTCCGGCATGCAGGCCGCACGCGTCCATTCTCGAAGGAAGGAGCATGCTCGTAAAAAAGACGCAGCCCCTTCCCGTGGAGTGCGTTGTCCGCGGCTATCTGACCGGCTCCGGTCTGAAGGAATATAAGTTGACCGGATCGGTCAGCGGCGTCAAACTGCCCGCGGGCCTGACTGAAGCGTCCCGACTACCGGAGCCGATCTTTACCCCCTCGACCAAGGCGGAATCCGGTGCGCACGATGAAAATATCGATTTCGACACGGTGGTAAAGCTTGTCGGCAAAGAAACGGCGGGAAAGATCAAATCCTATACGATTTCGATCTATAAAAAGGCGTGCGAGATCGCGGAGCCGAAGGGCATCATCATCGCGGACACGAAACTCGAATTCGGCATCTCTGAGGGCGAGGTCATCCTGATCGATGAGGTGCTCACGCCCGATTCCTCCCGATTCTGGCCCAGGAACGACTATAAGGTCGGAGTTTCGCAAAAGAGTTTCGACAAGCAATTAGTCCGCGACTATCTTCTTTCTCTCGCCTGGAACCAGAAGCCGCCGGCGCCGGTCCTTCCCGATGAAGTGGTCAAAAAAACCAGCGAAAAATACCTCGAAGTGCTCAGGATGCTGGCGGGATAGCGTTTACCCTTGACAGGTCTTGAGACGAATCAGTATAATCCTCAGTTGATTCATTTAATACGACTTGAAAGGAAGTTGCATGGAAGATTACAACGAGTTGATCCAGCAGCGGTTCAAGAAGCTGGCCGAGATCAGCGCGAGCGGCGTAAAGCCCTATGCGGGCAAGTTCGATGTCACGGCCTCTGCGCAGGGGCTGGCCGATCAATACGGTCAGACGAGCAAGGAAGATCTTGAGAAAGAACGCATCGAAGTCACGGTGGCTGGCAGGATCATCGCCATGCGCAGCTTTGGGAAGGCGTGTTTTTCCCACATTCAGGACGGATCGGGCAGGGTCCAGCTCTATTTCCAGAAGAACACCCTCGGCGAAGACCGCTACGGCCTGTTCAAAAAAGTCGACATCGGCGACTTCATCGGGGCAAAGGGGTTTCTTTTTCGCACGAAGACCAATGAACTGACCCTCGAAGTAGAAGAATTTACGCTCCTTTCCAAATCTCTTCGTCCGCTCCCTGAAAAATGGCACGGCCTGACCGATGTCGAACTGCGCTACCGCCAGCGGTATGTTGACCTGATCGTGAATCCCGAAGTGAAGAAGGTCTTCATCCTCCGGACCAGGATCATCCAGGCGATCCGTGCCTTTTTGAACGCCCGCGGCTACCTCGAAGTCGAGACGCCGATGATGCAGACGATCCCCGGGGGCGCCACGGCGAGGCCTTTCAAGACCCATCACAACGCGCTCGGCATGGACCTCTTCCTGCGCATTGCGCCTGAACTGTACTTGAAGCGGCTCCTCGTCGGCGGGTTCGAGCGGGTCTACGAGATCAATCGTAATTTCCGGAATGAAGGCATTTCCACCAGGCACAACCCTGAGTTCACCATGCTCGAGTTCTATACCGCCTACGCTGATTACCGCGACCTGATAACCATGACGGAAGAGATGGTCAGCTCCGTGGCCAAAGACGTTCTCGGCACAACAGAGGTCGAATACGAAGGCCACAAAATCGATCTCACGCCTCCCTGGAAACGGATAACTTACATGGACTCCCTACGGGAGGCCGGGGTGCCGTCCGAGGCGCTGGAAAATACGGACAAGGCGCGGGACTATGCGCGGAAACTCGGCGCGAGCCTGAAAGGCGGGGAGCCCTTCGGGAAGGTGCTGAACGAGATTTTCGAGGCGCTCGTGGAGCCGAAGCTTATCCAGCCCACCTTCATTACCGATTATCCCACGGACATCTCGCCGCTTTCGAAGAAGCGGGATGACAACCCTGACTTTGTCGAACGTTTCGAGCTCTTTATCGTCGGGAGGGAGCTGGCGAACGCCTTTTCCGAGTTGAACGACCCCATAGACCAGAAAGACCGGTTCCTGATGCAGGTCTCAGAGCGCGAGGCGGGGGACGAGGAAGCCCACCAGATGGATGAGGATTTTATCCGCGCCCTCGAGTACGGCATGCCGCCGGCGGCCGGAGAAGGCATCGGCATCGACCGCCTCGTGATGCTTCTTACCGGATCCAGCTCCATCAGGGACGTGATCCTGTTCCCGCAGATGAAAAAGGAGAAGTAATATTGCGGATTGCGGAATGCGAAATGAAAGAGGCTGTCATTCCCGAGTGCCTCAAGGATTTTATCCGTGTTCATCTGTGGTTAATAATGAATAGAGAATGAAAACTCCCTACGAAATATTCGTCAGCCTCCGCTATCTGAAAACCAAAAAGCGTTACGGCACCATTTCGCTCAATACGTTCATTTCCATTGCCGGCGTCGTCATCGGCGTCGCCACATCCATCATCACCCTTGCCGTCATGACCGGGTTCCAGGGGTATTTCCGCGACAAGATCCTCTCCGCCATGCCGCATATCGTCGTCATGGAGTTCACCGGCGCGGGCGTGAAGGACCAGCAGGCCCTGCAGGAAAAAGTCGAGAAGGTCCCCCATGTTACGGCGACGACGCCGTTCATCTACGCCCAGTCGATGGTCACAACCAGGGAGCGCATGCAGGGCGTTGTCGTTCGGGGCATCGATCCCGTAACCGAGGCCAGGGTGACTGACCTTGCGAAGAACATGGTCGCCGGCGCGCTGACGGACCTGTCGCGGAATGACCGCACGCTGCCGGGCATCATCATTGGAGAAGACCTTGCGCGGAAACTCGGCGTTTCGGTCGGCGAGCCCATCACCATGGTCAACCCGCTTGGTGAAGAGACGCCGATGGGCATGGTCCCCAGGATGAAAAAATTCGAGGTCGCCGGCCTCTTTGACGCCGGCATGTATGACTATAATACGGGTTTCGTGTACATAGCCCTTCCCGACGCGCAGAAGTTTTTTGACATGCCGGGACGCATAAGCGGGGTCCAGGTCCGCATCGACGATATCTACAACGCCGACCGGATTTCCTCCGCCATTCAGACGGCCGCGGGGTATCCGTTCTACACGCGCAACTGGATGGAAATGAACAAAAACTTCTTTTCAGCCCTGCTGCTCGAGAAGATCGGCATGTCGCTCATTCTGGTCGTCATCATCATTGTGGCGTCATTCAATATCATCGGCACGCTCACCATGATCGTCATGGAAAAAAGCCGCGAGATCGCGATCCTGAAATCCATGGGCTCTTCGGGGCGGAGCATCGTGAAAATATTCATGTTCGCGGGTCTCGCGATCGGATGCGTGGGAACGGCGATCGGCGTCATCATCGGTTACGGCGCGGTGACGGTCCTTACGAAAACGGACCTCATATCTCTTCCGAAGGACGTGTACCAGGTGAGCCATTTGCCGCTGTCGATCTCAGGTCTCGATGTCCTGGTAGTCTCTTTGACTGCGCTCGGCATCAGCTTCTTCGCGACGCTGTATCCGGCATGGCAGGCGGCGCGCCAGGATCCCGTGGAAGTATTGAGATACGAGTAGCCCTGAACTAAATAAGCGGTCATTCCCGGAATGTTTAATCGGGAATCTGGTTCCTGGCTTAAGAGAACAAAACCATATCCCCGATAGAAGCCCCCCGATAGAATCACTCGGGGGCAAGATTCGGGGCCTGCCCCCGCATGGATCAAGCGGGGGATGACAATGACGGCAAGGAGGTCATCATGGCTCAAAAGGGCGGGAAGTTAAGGCGGTTTTTACTGGTATCGATGTTGTTTGCGTTGTTAGTCATCGTCTTCGTCCTCCTGGGTGGCGGCAATGTGCTCAAATCCACCGGCAACTGGCTCGGCGGGGTAGGGAAGAAGGCGGAGGACGTCAAACAGACCATCGAGCAGAAAGCAACTACCATCGAGAAAACAGTCGAAAAGCTGAAGGAAGGCGATAAAGCCGGAGAAAAGAAATAATACAGGACCTTATCCATATTCAGGAGCTCCGGAAAACGTTCATGAGCGGCCCGGAAGCGCTTCATGTGCTTGACGGAATAGACATCGACATCCGTAAAGGTGAGATGCTGGCCATCGTCGGCGCATCAGGCGTAGGCAAGAGCACCTTCCTGCACATTCTGGGGGCCCTTGACCGGCCTACGTCGGGGAAAGTCGTGTACGGCAACGTTGATGTCTTTTCGCTGGACGCGAATGAGGTCGCCCGTTTCCGTAACGAGCACGTGGGCTTCGTGTTCCAGTTCCATCACCTGCTACCGGAGTTCACCGCCCTCGAAAACGTGATGATGCCGGCCTTTATCCGGAGAATCGATCGTAAGGAGGCCGCGGAGGCGGCTGCGGCGATTCTGGGAGATGTGGGACTCGGGAACAGACTCCACCACCGACCAGGGGAGCTCTCGGGCGGGGAGCAGCAGCGTGTGGCGGTTGCGCGTGCGCTCATGCTGGGGCCGGACGTCGTGCTGGCCGATGAACCGACAGGCAACCTCGATACGCATACGGGGGAGGCGGTACATGACCTCCTCTTCTCCATAAACAGGAAAAAGGGCATCACCTTCGTGATTGTGACCCATAACGATAAGCTTGCCGTCCGGGCCGACCGCGTTCTCAGGATGACGGAGGGCAGGCTGGTTCAGGAAAAATGACGAAAGAAACTGTCCGAGGCGGCGCACCCTTGTTCTTTCCCTTTTTCCCTTGACTTTATAAGGTGTTAAAAAGTATATTGAAAAATCTAAGCTGCAACAACCATTCACAGGGAATGACCTCATGAATCTACTTTTTTTCCAGGCAGCAACAGGCGCCTATCTGCTGGCCGCGGCGGGATATATCGCTTATATCATCAAACCGGAACGGAAATGGACTGCCGGAGCCTCACTCTGGGCCACGGTAGCGGGGTTTCTCTGTCATATCGCCTATTTCGCATTTCGCTGGACCGAATCCGGCAGGATTCCCATAACGAGTTTTTTTGAGGCCGTCAACTTCCTCGGAATGGGCGTTGTCCTGGTGTTCCTGATCATGGAACTGCGCTTCAAGATCGCCGCTCTCGGCTCGTTCATGCTCCCTCTCGTCGTCCTCCTCATGGTCCCGATATTCCTCGTGTCCGGAGACATCAAGGAATTGAATCCGGTGCTGAAGAGCGGCTGGCTGGGCGTACATACGAGCCTTGCCGTTCTCGGCGACGCGGCTTTTGCCTTTGCGTGCATTGTGTCAATCATGTATCTGATTCAGGAACGCCAGCTTAAGTCAAAACACCTGGGCGCGATTTTTCACCGCCTGCCGTCGCTCGATATCATGGACACGCTCAGCTATAAGGCGTTGACCCTCGGCTGGCCCCTGTTCACCCTCGGGATGCTTACCGGCTCCATCTGGGCCAACAGCGCCTGGGGCACCTACTGGAGCTGGGACCCGAAGGAAACCTGGTCGCTCATAACCTGGGTGATCTATCTTGCGCTTTTGCACCTCCGCACGATCGGGTGGCGGGGCCGGAAGATGGCGATCCTCTCCATCGTCGGTTTCGTGTTCGTCCTGGTAAGCTTTTTCGTGGTCAGCCGGGTGAACATCGGAAAGCACTTGTTTTAAGGTGACGGAAGAATGGGAATTATCGTAGTCGGTCTCAGCCATAAATCAGCGCCCATTGAAGTTCGCGAGAAACTCAATTTCCCGGAGCACACGCTCCCCGAGGCGCTCAAGAAGCTCATGACCTATGAGGGGATACGGGAAAGCCTCATTGTCTCCACCTGCAACCGGGTGGAGATTTACGCTTACGTGCAGGACAGCGCCAAGGGCATCGACCGGATCAAGCAGTATATTTCCGATTACCACGGCCTTTCCCGCGAAGCCCTGGAACAGTCGCTCTACGTCTATCCCGATGCCCAAGGCGTGCGCCATACTTTTCGCGTCGCCTCGAGCCTCGACTCCCTGGTCCTGGGCGAGGCGCAGATACTGGGGCAGCTCAAGGACGCCTTCGACATCGCCCTCAAGACCAAAACCACGAGCACCATTCTCAATAAACTGATCAAGAAGGCCATTTCCGTCGCAAAGCGGGTCCGTACCGAAACGAAACTCGCAGAAGGGGCGGTTTCCATCAGCTCCGCCGCTGTGGAGCTGGCAAAAAAGATTTTCGGCACCCTGGAAGGGAAGAACGTCATGCTCCTCGGCGCCGGCGAGATGGCAGAGCTGGCCGCGCAGCATCTTCTGGGCAACGGCGTGAAGAACATCATGGTCGCGAACCGAACCTTCGAACGGGCTGAAGAGCTTGCCACGGAATTCAAGGGGGATGCCATCCGGTTCGAACATTTTCCCGACGCCCTGATGATGGTGGACATCCTCATCTGCGCGACCGGCGCCCCGCAGTATGTCGTCAAGCGCGACATGGTCAGCCGCGCGCTCAAGGAACGGCGCAACAAACCCATCTTCATGATCGACATCTCGAACCCGAGGAACATCGACCCCGAGGTCGACAAAGTCGACAATGTGTACCTCTATGATATCGACGACCTCCAGAGCAAGGTTGACGTCAACACCGAAGGCAGGTCAAAGGAAGCGGGCAAGGCTGAGGAGCTCGTGATCCAGGAGGTGGAAACGTACCTCCAGTGGGAG
>JAXIPA010000111.1:0-20763 GCA_045403145.1 Nitrospirota bacterium
CGGACGTTTTCCTCAACCTGCCGTATTGCCGCCGTATCGGCAGTATCGACTTTGTTGATCACGGCAAGGTCGGCCCTTCTCACGTTGGCCTCGCCCGGATGATAGGAAAGCTCGTGTCCGGGCCGGAGAGGATCGAGGACGACCACCTCAAGATCCGGTTTTATGAACGGCAGGTCGTTATTCCCGCCGTCCCAGAGCAAAACGTCCGCTTCTTCTTCGGCCTTTTTTACTATCGCTTCATAATCCACTCCCGCATAGACGACGACCCCGGCGTTTACCAGCGGTTCATACTCTTCCCTCTCTTCGATCGTGCAGCCGCAGTCCCGCACCTCGTTCATGCTGCCGTACCGCTGCAGCCTGTTTTTGAGCAGGTCCGCGTACGGCATGGGATGCCGTATCGCGACCGGCCTTCCGCCCATCCGCTTGAGCACGCCCGCGATGTATCTTGTTATGCCGCTTTTACCCGCGCCTGTCCGGACAGCGCAGGTTGATATTACCGGCCGTAATGATTGAAGCATGGTCTTCCCGGGGCCGAGCAGAATGAAGTCCGCGCCAAGGGCGAGGCACTGGGAGGCCTTGTGCATGACATATTCGTGGGATACGTCGCTGTAGGAAAATACGATCTGATCGACCCGGAATTTTTTCACGAGGACCGGAAGCTCCTCCTCGGGCCGGATGGAAATGCCCCCGGGGTAAAGAGGGCCTGAAAGCTCCGGGGGATAGAGCCTTTCGCCGAGCAGGGGTATCTGGGCAGCGGTGAAGGCCATGACCTCGAAAGCGGGGTCGCCCCGAAAGACCATGTTGAAGTTATGGAAGTCCCTGCCCGCGGCCCCCATGATGATGACCCTCTGCCTCTTCATGCCGTTTTTACCGCCGCCTCCAGAGTTTTATACATTCGCACTAAATATATTCATCATGGTCATCACCGGAAACGTGGTGGATGACCTCCCACGCGGTCTCCTCGATGGATTTGTTCGTCGTGTCCACGAGCTTCCAGCTCCTGTGTTTTCTGACGAGGTCCCGTACATACTCGACCTCGGCAAAGATTTTTTTGAAATCGCTGTAATCCCCCTTGAGACCGGAGTTCTTCTGGCGTATTCGTCTGATTTTCTGGAGGACCTCGGGTTCTATGTTGAGACAGACGATCTTGTGCTGGTCGAGTTCGAAGAGCTCCTCGGGCAAGGGGATCCCCGGGACGATGGGGACATTGGCGACCTTGTAGCCCTCCTGGGCCAGGAACAGGGAGGTCGGGGTCTTGGATGTCCGCGAGAGGCCGATGAGAACGATGTCCGCGTCCTTGAGGCGCTCAGCGCCCCTGCCGTCGTCATGCCCGATCGTATACTCGATCGCATCAATGCGTTTGAAATACCGTTCATCGACCTTTCTGAGCAGGGTCGGGGTTTCGAGCGGTTCCAGCCCCAGATACGCGGAGAGATTGTTTATGAGCGGGCCTAGTATGTCAAGATGATAAATATTGTGCTTCAGACAGTAATCGCTCGCATAGTCCCGCATCCCTTTTTTGACAAAGGTAAACGCGATGAGCGCCTTATCCGACCTGGCCTGGTCGAGTATCTTTTTAAGGCCGGCCTTTGAATCGATATCGTGGAAAACCATCATTTTTGCACGGGAATGTTCGAACTGCACGATGGCGGCCCTCAGAATGTGCAACCCGCTCTGTCCTGTGGCATCGGAAATAATATAGATTTTCTTCGTAGGCATTCTTCTCCAGGCTCCTCATGACCGGACGCGGCCACGCCGTCTGTTATTCAGCGCGGCCGGCGGCGGGGGCGACGATGAAAGACGATGAATAGGCCGTTGCGGCGCTTTTATGATGACCATAGCAAAACAAAACCAGACTGTCAACGACAAAGGGGGCCAAAAAGAAAGGCGGGCATAGGAATGCCCGCCTTCCCTCAAAATACCTCGTTTTCCCGCGTCCTATCCCTTGGCCTTCTCCGCCGGCTTGTGCCACACAAGGAAGGGGCAGAGCTTGCACATGTTGAAGCCGGGATAGGTCTCGCCCGTCCTCGGGAACGACGCCCCGCCGTCCCTGACCGTGCGCTCCAGCATCCAGCGGACCGTGGGCTCGAGCTGGTCTCCGGGCCAGATCCAGTTGATCTCACCCTGCTCGGTCTTACCCGCCGTGTAGCTCCCGCTGCACATGGGCGTGATGTTGGGCTTGTTCGTCTCAAACACAGCCGCGACGCCGTGGCAAGCCGAGCTGTTCATGGTCATAGTCATCTCAAAGGGGAAGACGTCCATGGCGGCCATCCAGTCGTTCCCCAGGTGGTACGCCTGGAGCACGTCGCTCATGCCGTGGATCACGTCCGGCTTGTACGGCGCCTTGTGCAGCGGCGCGGTGGCAAAGGCAAGGAGACCCGGCTTCATGCGCTTTTTCGTCTTTACCATCTTCTCGGCCTGGGGTTTGTCCTTCGTGTATTTGAAGTGGCTCTTCACTTCGCCCTCATCGTATTCCTTCCAGCCGAAAATGTACTGGGCATTGGTGCACCCCAGGCCTTTGAGTTCGGAGAGCAGGATATCTCCCCGCTGGCGGGAGGCGGCCAGGAAGTGGCAGAACGTGAAGGGATGGAGCCCTATCTTGTAGTCCGCGGTCTTCTTGAATTCATTCAGTTCCTTCTCGTCATAAAAGAACTTCACCGCCACGGGATAGTACTTCATCTTGAGCAGGTTCCTGAGCGAAAAGATGATGTCCGCGCCGCTCAGGGACTTTTTTTCGAGCATGGACTTGGCAAATGCAACGTCATCGAGCATCAGAGCAGATTCAATCATAAGTCATTCTCCTTTTTCCATTCTTTAACCGTATTCGTGAAATTCCTCTTAATAGAGCCCGAGCAGGTTCAGCGCGAGGATAAGCAATCCGGCGACCGCCACCCTCTTGACCACCGTGGGACTCACCCGCTTTGCGATCTGAGGGGCGATGAAGCCGCCTAAGATCGCAGCGGGAAACATGATGAGAAAGAACAACAGGTCGAAATTCCCGAACTGATAGTGGCGCATCGTTCCCATCAGCGTGTTGAAAAAAATGGCGAGAAGCGAGCTGCCCACGACGATGTACATGGGGAGTCCCAGCCCCACGGTCATGAGCGGCACCATGAACGGCCCGCCCCCGAAACCGAACATGGAGGAAACGATGGCGATCAGGAACCCGCCGATGCACCCGACCGCTATATTCACCTTGAATTCATGACCCCAGAATTCGACAATCATGCGACACCTCCCTTTTTAGCCTTCGCGGCCTCTTCGGCCTTTTTCTTGAATTCCTTCAGGATCGCCTGTTCCTTCTTGTTCTTCTCAAGATATCCGGGGGTGGTCTGCCAGAACATCAGGGCCGCAAGGATGATAAGGATCCATCCGAAGACGAATTTGAACTGGTCGAGGGTGATCAGCTCGGTCAGCTTCGGCCCGATGAATCCGCCGACGACCATCGCCAGGCCGATGGATACGCCCAGTTTCCAGTTGACGAATTTGATTTTGGAGTAGTTGTAGATGCCGCTTCCCTGGGAAAAGAGGACCGTAGGCATGACCGTTCCCGCCACGACGGTGTGCGGCAGAGGCCATATCGAAACCAGCAGGGGGTTCATGATAAACCCTCCGCCCGCGCCCATGAGGACCCCGAATATGGCGATAACCAGCGTCAGGAAGAACGGACCGAAGAGGTTTACGCTCGTCCCCGCATTGCTGAGATAGAGAAGGGGGAAGCTTATGCTGTTCTCGAACGTGATTGGCTGGCTTTTTGTATTCTTGTCTACTGCCGCGACGAGCGTGTACTTGCCGGGGGCCAGGCCCTGACGGATTTTGATTTCGGCCGTGTAGGTCCCGTTCTCGTTGACCGTTACATCAGCGCCGAACACCTTGTCGAGGTCCCTGAATCTGGCTTTCAGGAGCTGCATCGACCGCCTCTTGTTTTGCGCATCATCCATAGGCGGGAGCAGCTCTCCCCGTGATCCGATGATGCTCCCCATGAGCGAGGCCTGGTATTTGTCTATCTTTGCCTTTGCGGGAACGGAGTACACCGCATCCGCGCCGGACTCCTTCAATAACTTGGAAACGCTCCATTTCTTACCCTCTTTTTTGTTCGCGGCGAGGGTCTCCTTGAATGTCGTGGGCATGAACAATTTATAGTAGGCGGGCATCACGTCGGTCATATAGAGGATATACGGCCTCTTGCCCGTTTCTTTATCGACGTCCGCGTCAAAACGGGAAGCGCGCACCGTTTTTTCAGCCCAAACCTCGATGTATACGGGTTTGCCCGCGGGCGCGGCGCCGGTCACGGTGATGGTCCCCCCGTTGGTCAGGGCGGTCTTATCAACCTGGGCCGTAATGCCTGCCGGCTCTGCAGGCTGCGCTTGGACCTTTGCCTCGCCGGCCGAGACCTTGCCTGCCTCCGGCTTCGAGGCAAAGGCGCCGTCCTGATACATCATAAACACCATTGCGCTCAAGACCACAACCATAGAGATACAGAAACGTTTCATGCGTCCTCCTTCTATAAGATGATTTTTTGGAGCGGCACATCGGACTTACGGAAATCTGCGGCAGATCCTGCTCTCTCACCTCCCTTGGTATGGTATGTACGACATCACTCCCGCGAAAGCGGCGCGGTTGTCTCCTCGGATCGTGTTCTCACCGGCATCTGGGAATCCCTTCTTTAATTGGATTGCCGCGTGTTACGCGCCAATTCAAAAAAAGAATGTCTCCATTATAATATAAAAAAAACAATTTCGCATATAAATTTTTTTTATTCTTGCCGCCGGTCGCTGACTGTCTGCAAAATCGTCACGAGAACTCTATGCGCCTCTTTACGCCCTTGCTTTCAACAATGAAATCGTCGAACCATATGGTCGAGTCCGATTTTGTCCAGAGGCCGACAAATCCCCGCACCGGACTACCGTTATCAAAATTGATCACCCGCTCGCCGTTGAAATGACCCTGGATGATGCTCCCCCGGACCGTGACCTGAAGAAGATGCCAGACGTTGCTTTCAACCTTTTTCCTGACAAGGTCCTTCTGGTACCGTTTTCCGTTCCGAAACTCGAAGAGGATGATATTGTCCTCCATGGCGTTGATCCTGAGCACGAAGTAATCGTCCCTGTTCCTGATGCCGAAGGCTATGCCGCCCGCCCGGTCGATCTTCCCTTCTGCGGGTTTTATTCTCACGCTTACGGTGCCTTCGGTAAAATCGCTGTCCTTGACGACCGCAAGAGGAAAATAATAGTAGGCCTCGATATTGTCGAGGAAGTCATAATAGGCCGTGCCTATGACCTTCCCGAGCGCCCCCGATATCCGGGCGGTCAGCCTCCTGCCCAGGCGCGAGCCGTCCTGGACGCAGACCGTGCGGCCGTTTTCGACGACCCTCCTCCACCAGCCTCCCTGGGTGTAGAACGAAGGGATTGCATCGCTGTTGTCCTTGAGGAGAAAGTTGTAATTTCCTTTAAAGAACTCCTCCCGGAAGGCATCTATCTCCTCCTGGCTGGAAAGCGTCATGTCGAGGAGCCTGCTCGATGCCAGGAGCCTGCCGAGGAGGTCAAGCCTTTCGAGAGTGAAATCGCAATCGTACCGGGCGAGAGAGGCATCGAGGAGGTCTCCCTTTATCATTACCTGAAAGCCCAGCCGTTCCAGGACGTCCGCCATGAACTTGACCCTCAGGTTACGGCCATAGTAGTTTCCGGCGCCTCCGGAGAACTGAAGGGAGATGTAGTTTTGCGAACTGTTTTCCCCGCAGAAGGCATCCACGGTTGAGAAGTGATAGGCGAATTTCGCGCTGAGGTTGAGATATTCCCGGGAGATCACGGCGTAACTGTCGCCTCCGGGCTGCTCGCCGAGTTCGGAAGTTGCCGTCGCCGCGAGCCCGCCGAGGAGCTTCCCGGTGACCTGCATCGTCCCTTCCCAGCTCACGCCGGGATGGGTGAAGCCCTTCCAGAGCGCGGCAAAGGGGCGGGACTCGATTGTGTCGGGCGTTATGCTGTCACAGCTCGTCAGGTGTTTCTTCAGTCCCCCGTCAAGGTCGACGAGATATACGCTGAAGGGCAGGCGCGATGCGAGTTTGACGGCGCCGCCTGTTTCCGAAGCCCCTTCGGAAATGCCGAACATGTCGCGGACAGCCGCTTCATGGGTAAAGCGTATGACGTCATGGAAGGTCTTGCAGCCTTCCTCGATAAACGACGGTGACGCCGTATCGACGAGGTTCAGGGGCGTGATCATATCCAGGATCCCCCTCGTTCTCCGGTGGACCGGGCTGTCCAGAATGGGCTTTCGAGACGGCCGCATCTCCGGCAGAAGGTCCTCGACAAACCCCTCGTACACGGTAAGGCTGCTCGCGGACATGGTGATCATGTCTCCCGTCGTCAGTGATTTCGTCGCATCCTTTGCATCGACGATGGCGGGGAGCCCGAATTCCCGGGCCACAGAGGCCATATGGCTCGTCACGCTTCCGACATCGGTGATGAGTCCCTTGACGACTCCTATGACCTTCGCATACTCGGGGGAGGCCGTTCTCACGACGAGGATGGCGTCCTTCGGTACGGACTTCAGGTCATCCTCCGACCCGGGGATGAAGACCCTCCCGGCGGCAATCCCGGGAGACGCCATGAGCCCCTGGGCGAGCAAAACGCGATGTCCGGGATATTCCTTCCGGGTTGCCTCCGAGGCGGTGACCGCTGGAAGCAAAAGGGGCCGCGACTGAAGCAGATAGAGTTCGCCCGTCCGGCTCTGCGCCCACTCGATGTCCTGCGGCCCGTTGAAAAACTCCTCCAGGAGAAGACCATAGTCGGCGAGCTTCCTGATGGCGGCGTCATCGAGGGAGGACTGTTCCTGTTCTTCCGGTAAGACCTCCCTGAACCCGGTCCCTCCCTTTTCCAGCGATGCCAGTTTCCATTTCTTTTTCGCTATGCTTCTGTCACGGACCTCCCTTGTGGACCGGTCTACGAGAAACATGTCCGGAGAGGCGCTTCCATCGACAAGCTGTTCGCCGAGTCCCCAGACAGAGTTGATCTTCAGAAGGGGCGAAGGGACATGGGCGGGATCGAGAGAATAGAGGACCCCGCTTGCCCGCGCATCGACCATCACGACCGCCGCAACGCACATCGGCGTTTCGCGGTCTTCAAGCCCGTACTGCATCCGGTAAGAGATCGCCCTTGCGCTGTATTTGCCCGCAAGCACCTTCTTATAGGCGGTCAGAACGTCATTTCTGGTCACATTCAGGACCGTCTCGTACTGGCCCGCAAAGGTCGCCTCGGTATCTTCTCCCACGGCGCTGGACCTCATCGCGACCCGCACTCCCGGACCGCTTTTTGCCTCGATGGCGTCAAAGGCCTGCATGATTTCCTTCTCGAGGTCTTCGGGCATCCGCCCCTTGAGAATGAGGTTCCGGATCCTTTCTGCGTGCCGCTCATTCGCTTCCGGTGATTCGAACGATATCTGGGAAAGCTCCTCCTCTATGATTTTTGAAAGCCCGTTTTCCTCTACGAACCGCTCAAAGCCGAAGGCAGTCACCGCAAAGCCAGGCGGCACGGGAAGGCCGAGGGAGTTTCCGATGACGGCGAGGTTCGACGCCTTCGCGCCCACCGTCTTATTCATCTCGGGAGTGACGTCCTCGAAAGGGATGACGAGCCGTTTTGTCGCGATGAGGCATTTGGGGTTGAACTTTTCGAAGAGGGTCTCGTCAAGCCGGTCGATGGCGGACGACAGGATCGGAAAAGTTTTTCCGGACAGAGTGTTGAGGGAGTGGACTATCCCGTAGACGGCCTCGAGAAGGGCCTCGTATCGGATACGGACAGAGGAGAGACTGAAGGGTTTGCCGCTCAAATAGAGCTGCTCCATGTCTGCCATCGCCTCCATAGCGGCCCGGTTATGCCGGAGCAGATTCTTGAAGGAGCGGTATTTTACGGCGAGCTGTCCCTGGGCTGTTGCCAGGGGCTGACAGCTTCCTCTCTTCGGGAGAAAATCACGTATCCTTTTCATTCACAATCCTTGAGGTGGCTACTCAACTTCTTCTCGGTCCCCAAAAACCCAAATCTGAGAAAAAGCCTTCAAAAAATGACCCGAGTAGTTACTCCTTGAGGTAAGCGATCACGGTCTTCCTGATTTCGTCTCTCATAGACCTGATCCGCCACTTGTTGCCGAGCAAGATCCCGCCTGCGAGAACGCCGGAGATGAGGGGATCGTCGAAATTCATGTAATCCGTGATCATCGCACCGGGAAAATTCGGGCATCTGCTCCCCGCATCGGAGCAGAGGATGACCACCTTGTCAAAGGCACAGTCCTTGAAAAGATCCACGTGCTTGGCATGTTTGGCCGAAAGATCGATGTCGATCTCTTTCATCACTTTGATGACGTCTTTATGGATATCGAGGGGCATGGTGCCGCCGGAGAAAGCGGCCCAGCGGCCGTTGAAAACGGAATTGACGATTCCCTCCGCGATCTGGGACCTGATTGCATTTCCGGTACAGACGAAAAGGATTGTCTTCAGTCCGGCTGCCCTGGCGAGGCGGTATCTCATTACCTCGCTCAGGTCGCTTTCCCGTCCGGCAAGGGGGGCCTCCAGGGGGAAAATTTCACCGTCTATTCTCAGGTATACCGGCTCGGAATGCCCTGTTTCGATGCAGTTCATAGTCGCCTCTATATGCAGAGATGCGAGATGATCTTTTATCAGCTTGCCGTATTTTTTGCCCGATGAGGTCTGCGCCGCGCAATGGAGTTCTACAATCATAGGTTCATCTGTACTTTATAAACGTAGCTCAAAATGAGCTGGCCCGCAGTCCGGTTGGTTGCGGGGATAACCAGGATGAGACTATGATACGCCAAACGGTTTTCGCGTTCAAGATCAAATAAAGAGGCAGAAAAGTTGACCGCCTTGCAGAGGCCGGGCTTTCCCGCAAAATTCAAAACATCGTTTTGGCTCAAATTAGAATTATTAATATTTCTTCTCAGCACATCTTGACTTCTCATGCGCCTGCTGATAGAGTTAATCCTTAACGGGTGCTTTTCAACAGCCTGTTAAGTTCTTCTCGACTTCCGCAGGGTGGGCCGATGCATTCCGAAAGGGGCATAAGCCCGGGTCAATTACGGTTTCACAGGCATTGCCTGAAATTCATTCATGGTATTAAGGAGGATGGTATGAAAAGGATCGCATTGTTGTTGGCAGTACTGGTTACGCTGGTGGCGGTTACCCTGGTGTTTGCGCGCGACAAGAAGACGCTGGAGCTGAAAGCAGGGGACGAGATCTACGCCTGCAATTGCGACGAGAAATGTCAGTGCAGGACGATGTCCATGAACGCCGGCAAGTGCACCTGCGGCAAGGAGATGGTCAAGGCAAAAGTAGTCAAGATGGAAGGCGACAAGGCGATGCTCACGGCAACAGGCTGGGCGAAGGAACGCCCCTTCCCGACCACCGGCAAGTATATGTGCAACTGCGGACCGGAATGCAAGTGCGATACCGTCAGCCAGGACCCCGGCAAATGCACCTGCGGCAAAGAGATGAAGAAAGTTATATAAAGAACTATCGGTCAATTTCATGTCAAACCCGGGCGGACTCAGATCCGTCCGGGTTTTTTTGTGGTGCCGGGCATTTAACGGCGGCCGTCAGCCCTTCCCTTCCTCGATCGCAAGCGCTACGGCGCCGGTGGAGGGATCGGGAACGCTCCATCGCAGTGCCCACCGTGACACGGTTGTCCTGACAGGAAGGGAATCGGCGGAACGGCGGTATTCCGCCCAGGCAACAAGCTCGAACCTCCAGTTGAGGGCCGCACGATATCCGAACATATGAACCTTGCTCGAGGTCCCGGGGTGGGCAGGGAGAAGAAGGTCGTACACGTCCCAGCTGACCGTACCGCCCGGCGGGATCGGGGCAATATCCTTCCCGGGGAAGGCGGCGGAAACATCCTGGACCGTGCCGCCCTCCTGGCCGAGTGTTGCATGCGGGACCATATTGATCAACTCCTTCGAGCACGCATTCCGTACTGTCAGGACCGCCCTGGTAAAGGGGATCTCCTTCCCGCCGGTTGCTGTCAGGCGTGAAGCAGCTGGCTCCAATGAAAAAACGAGGCAGCGTTCCTGGTCCTCCCCTCCTGTAGTTCCCTCCCCTGTGTCAAGCATGGCCCATCCCTCCTCTCACAGGCATATTGCCCTAACCCGGATAAACCGGAACTAAAACCTTGGAACCGCCAAGGCGCGAAGGTCGCGAAGGAAAGCTAAATTCTCTCAGGTTTTAAAAATCAAGAAATAAAGACTTCCTTTGCGTCCTTCGCGCCTTCGCGGTAAATTTTTCTTTCCATTTTGAGAAGATTTTTATTCTTTAGTTACTAAGTATATCACGGCCTGGTGCGGCGGCAGCACTCCCACCTCACGAGAGACAGTGGAACAGGCCGGTACACCAGAGACAGGCCCCGCAGGGGACCTGTCCTAGATAGCAGTCCTGCTCGAACTCTTCCTCGCTCACATAGTCGCACAGCGCGAAGCCGCAATCGAAGCAGAAGGGGAACTGGTACCCGAGCACGCGCTCCCGGAAGGAACGGGAGGCCCCGTCGTTCCAGATGGCAAGGATGTCCCTGTCGCGGACGTTGCCGAGGATCCAGGGTTTGACCCGTTTGGCGATGCCGCCGACATAGCAGGCGTAACGATGCCAGAGGAAATAACAGGGGTGGATGTTGCCGTCCCAGGAGACGAAGGCGCTGTTGCCTTCGACGAACTCGCACTTCCTCGTGTTGCGCGGCGCCATGCCCGGGAGCGTCAGTTCCACGCCCGCCTCCTGCGCGGCCTGCCGGGCCTCTTCAAAGACCTTCTCAGCCGACGCGAACCATTCCTCGTCCCTCCTGAGCAGCCGATCCAGGTGCAGGGTGATGCCTTGCGCCTCGGCATCGTTCTTCATCTGCCCGA
The DNA here is from genome assembly GCA_045403145.1 of Nitrospirota bacterium. Classification (GTDB taxonomy): domain Bacteria; phylum Nitrospirota; class UBA9217; order UBA9217; family UBA9217; genus JAJYKN01. The sequence continues at coordinate 10,891 of JAXIPA010000111.1, forward strand.
CAAAGTGCACGATACGCTCTTCCGCCGTCGTACGACTCACCTTCGTGAGGGTTGCAAGATATCCACGGATATCCAGGCCTTCCTGCAGCGCTTTTGCTTTCCAGTTCTCGTAAACTGCTATGGCAGCGGTGGTATTGGTATCGTAAGCTGTTTGCGCTGCGATATCCTGGTGATAGGGAAGCAGCTGGGTGACAATGGCGAAGCTGGCGCCGGACCTGCCTGCCCAGCGGATCGCTGCCGGAAGGTCGGCAAGGTTGTTCCGCATCAGCACGAACTCGATCCCGATCCTGAGGTCGCGCCCCCGTCGACCCGCCTTTGCCTTGTGCAGGCTTGCAAAGGCGGCAACGATGCCCCTCATCTCGCCGCCGCTCCGGATGGAACGGAAGCTGTCGTCCGACACCGTGTCGAGGGAGATGCAGATGCGGCCGAGTCCCGCATCGACGAGCGATGCCGCCCGTTCGTCGGTCAGCAGCATGCCGTTCGACTGGAATCCCACCCGGGCGCTTTCAGGGAGAAGGGCTCGAGCACGGGAAATGAACGTTTCCAGGTGCGGATGGAGCAGGGGCTCGCCGATGCCGTTCAGAACAAGGGACTCAAGATGGGGAAAGGCCGGAGCAAGGCGTTCGAAGGTCTCCCGGGACATGGTCCCCTCGGGGATGCCGCCCGTGCCGTTCTGCTTCACGCACATGCCGCATTGCAGGTTGCAGAGCGTTGTCACTTCGACGAAAAGTTTTGCGGGGTATTTTTCTCTCAGCGCCATACTGAATTATAACCCTTCGGCCGCCTTAAGGTATGATGCCGGTCATATGCCCTTTGCCCGGAAGGATCATAGTCAGCTATGATTCAAATTCGGCTCAAACTGGCAAGAATGGGAACTGCGAATGAATGCGGATTGACGCGAACTAAATCAATATAACGCGTACTGCTTTTTAGCGTTCATTCGCGTATATTCGCGGCTAAATAGATCCGTGGGGTCCGGCTCGTCCGGGTTAGGATGTTAATGGGATGTCTGGTATAATACGGGTATGAAAGTGAAGGTCAAACTGTTCGCGTCCCTCCGGACCATGGGCCCTGATGAGCAGGTGCTCGACCTGCCCGCCGGGACGACGATCGATGATGTCGTTCATATCCTCAAGATACCCGTGGCCATAAGACTCCTGAGGATCGTGAACGGCGAGCACCGGCCCGCGGATCATGCCCTGAAGGATGGTGACGATCTCGCTCTCTTCCCTCCCATAGCAGGCGGCTGACTCCAGGTGTCAGGCCTTGACCGGACCGGCGGCTACGGTAAAAAATACCTGGTCCTTTCCTGCCAACAATCTGCTTCCTTCCATCATCCCCATTTCGATAGACTCATTGTCGAGCGTAACGCTGCAGCCCTGCCGGAACTCCTCTGCCCGCTCTGCCAGGAGATCAGCAAGATCGTGAGCTCTGATAAGAACTCCCTGCCGCAACAGTCCCGGCCCCAGTTCGGCCATCATCAGGTTGAAGAGCTTTATGCTTACCCAACCCTCGCCAGGCTTGCAGGCTTCACCGGTATCATGATAGGTGATCACACTGCGGAGCGAGGAGTATGCACCACCCCGCCTGAGCGTGGCGCCGACCAGCCCGGGCATTGCGGCAGAGAGCGCGAGGACCGAACCGTCGCGTATCATTGCCGAACCGATGTCATCGACCGGCTTGCCGTCCAGCATGATGGACTGGATCTTCTCGATCGTCGCAGGACCTGCCCCGAGCTCTTCCTGCAGGAACGCTGCGACCGTGCAGCCTACCCGGCGCTGGACCTTCACCCCCTGCTGGAGCAGCAAGAAGAACCGCTCGATGAGAGGTTCTTCCACTACGAACGCGAGCCTTACTGACGATGCGTTTTTGTCTGGATTGTCGTCGTTCATGGCATGTTATATATAGACGAGCTCGTAAAAAGTCGAATAACACCGAAATCCAGTCATTCCGGCTTGTCCGGAATCCTTCTTTTTCAGAGCGTTATGCCGCGAAACGACTCCCCCCCGCTTCAGGCATGCCGGGGCAGGCTCAGAAGCAAAGCGGGAGTGACGACTTTTTACGAGACTGTCATATATTATAATATCCAATTATAATATAAAATTCACCTATTCCCATACAGGCGAGGTGAATTTTTTCTTCTTATTTCCAATTCATTGCATTTTGTGATTAAGCCTTTATCCGATAACTACTTCCTGAAGTTCACAACAGTTGCAAATGTGGCCTGCGTCAATGATACTCCTGGTGCCATCAACCCTTATAAGTCACCCTCTCGCAGATGAGCGCTGCATCCGATTAACGCATACTCATCGGAATTCCTTGCAATTCTAAAAGGCATTTGATACTATTGATTGCATGAAAATATACCTTGATGTATGCTGTCTTAATCGCCCATTTGATGATCAGACCTAGGACAGGATACACCTTGAGGCAGAAGCAATCCTTTCCATCCTTAATCACAGCCGAACGGCCGGTTGGATCGTGATAGGAAGCGATGCAATAGATTACGAAATTTCGTAAATGCCTGATCATGACAAGCAGCTCATGGTGCAGATTCTTTCAACCTTGCATGACGAGCATGTCAGAGTCGACGCTGGTGTTGAAAAGCGCGCGCTTGAACTCAAGAGAGTGGGGCTGAAACCTCTGGACGCGCTGCACGTAGCCTGCGCTGAAAAAGCCAGAGCAGAAGTCCTTCTTACAACCGACGACAATTTGTTGAGCAAAGCGTTGAAGAACAAAAAAACGCTGAAAATAAAATTAGAAAACCCGCAGCGGTGGGTAATGGAGGTACTCAAATGAGTACACTGACGATGAATCCAGCTTTCATACGAAAGGCCGGTCTGGAAGCAGTCGCAAAGAAGCTCGGACCGCTTGGAATGGTACGTTTCCTACAACAGTTCGAAACCGGACGGGGGGATTATACTAAGGAGCGTGGCCAGCTGCTGAAGGATATGAATATACAGAAGATCATATCCGACATAAAAAAGAAACGTTAACCCTGTCGGCTTACGATTATTGAATGGAGTTCGCGCCAAATAGTGCATTAAAAGAGCCAAAAGGGGCCGCTTCCCCGTCAACGATCTGCTGATCCTGGGCAGCGGTAAGACCATCCAACACCACTGTAATGTCGAATTTATCCCCTCCAACATTCCGTATGAGCTGAACAGTGACGATCCCGTCGATAATGCTCGGATTGACAATGCTCGTCGCGTTGGGGGCGCCTCCGAACACAGGGAACACCAGCTTGTCCCCTGGTCCGAACCCGGAGATGTTGTACTGGATGGGGGTGTTGGCAACGGCAGCAAAGGTAAAGGTCGCGTCTGCCCCCACAGCGGATGTCGTATCGGTTCCCGATGCGGAGACGGCAACGCTCACTGCGGTAATAGTCACGGTTGCCGGAGTCCCGACTGCAGAGACATTGCCGGCGCCGTCCTTGGCCCAGCAGTAGAAGGTCTGGCTGCCCGTTCCGGGGGCGTGGTGTCGGTTGCACCAACCGTTCCGCCACCGCCGCTACCGCCGCAAGCTTGCAGCGTTCCGGCAAGAGCTACCGAGATTACATAACTCCACGTTTTTCTACTCATATCTGCCTCCCTTTTTGAATGCATCTCCTTATTAATTTGCCCAACCATAGATTGAGCAGTTTCTGGACCTTATCACGAAATAGTGAATCGCGAATTTAATCTCGAAGTGCAACACTTAAAGCAGCGGCTTCGAGTGGCGTTTTATAACCCAGGTACTTCCTGGGTCGGCTACTTAAGTAAAAACTCAATCTGCGCTATTTGCTCTTTGTCAATCTTACTGAAGTCTGTGCCCTTAGGCAAGTACCAGCGAATAAGACCGTTCATGTTCTCGTTGGTGCCTCGTTCCCGTGAAGCATAGGGATGGGCAAAATAGCATTTGATGCCAAGCTTGGCAGTAAGCTGCTCGTGGCTGGCATTCTCGGGTCCGTTGTCTAGAGTCAGTGTTCTTCTGCCAGCAGCCGGAAAATTCTTAAGTCTCTTGATGACCGCCTTATTGGTCTCTGCGGCTCCTTTCGGTCAAGTTTGGTTATCAGGACGAGCCGACTCTTACGCTCGATCAGGGTATTTAGCGCCGTGGCGCTTTTTCGGGAAATAAGGCTATCGCCCTCCCAGTGGCCGTAATGATTTTGACTCTCAACTGATTTCGGTCACAGATTAATCGGAATCCCATGCCCTTATTTCTGCGTTTCCTATGGGCGCGGCGCAGTTGATTCGTGAAGGCGACTTAACGTCTTCATTGCGTATTTTTTCGTTGTATACTCCGTGAAAACATGAAACATACAACTACAGTACTTTCAAGTGCAAAATACTATAATATAACTATGTGGGGGAAAAAAAGAAATGAAATAGGGTGTTTTATGGGGAGGCCAAAAGTTTTAGAGCAGAATGATTATTATCGGGTGCGTCTTCACTACTTATTGCGGTAGTGGTAATGCTGCTGGCTGTTCAAAGAATGGGGGGAAAGACATTAGGGGTCTCTATGTTAGCATGCCATCTTTAGATGGGGTCCTCCTATTTCTATCGATGGCTTATGATCCCCTTTCTCCTCAAGGCACTTGATCTGTTGCAAAAAGTCATTTAGACAACAGGCCGTTTCGATAAAGCTACGGGTGGATGCTTCGAATTACCAGATGAAGTACGCAGATTCGTAATTGGTAACAGGCGTGAACTTCAGGATGCAGGACTCGACGAAAGTTACAAATGGAATTTGTTGTTCTTCGGCGCCATCACGGTCATTGACAGACATTCAAAATACGCAGGGGGGCATAAGCTGGCCTTTCTGCCTTGCTTAATTAATCGTTGCTGTAGGAAGGTCCCACAAAATTTCCGTGCAATTTGACATCTTACGACTTCATAATAATTTTGCAAAGACGAGGTTGACACGAACGCGAAAGAAGATAAACTTTAATTAGAGCGTCAGATACTATTCGGCGGGAAAGGAGCGGTCCATGTTTCCCTATCTGCCTCATACGGAACAGGATGTCGCGGACATGCTCAAGGAACTCGGGATCAAGAGCATCGATGAGCTGTTCTCAGACATACCTCCGGACCTCCTGCTCTCAAAGCCGCTGAACATACCGTCCCATCGTTCCGAATATGAAGTCTCCCGCATCCTGTCCGAGCTCGCCGGGAAAAACGGGTCCGGAATGGTTTCGTTTCTCGGCTGCGGCATCTATGATCACCTCATTCCCTCCGTGGTCAGGCACATCATCTCGCGGTCGGAGTTCTCTACGGCATATACTCCGTACCAGCCGGAGTTTTCGCAGGGCCTGCTCCTGGCGATCTTTGAATTCCAGACGCTCATCTGCGAACTGACTTCTCTCGACGTTTCGAACGCGTCCCTGTATGACGGCCATACCGCCGCGGTCGAAGCCGCGAACATCGCCGTGAACAGCGTCAAGAAATCGGACACCGTCCTTTATTCCGCGACGCTCCATCCCCATACCAAACAGGTGCTGCATACGCACTTTGCCGGAAGCGGCATCTCCCTCATTGAAGTGAGGCAGGAAAACGGCGCAATTTCCCTTGATGATCTGAAGCAGAAGCTTGCGCCTGCCGTCGCTGTTCTGATAGCCCAGACGCCGAATTTTTTCGGCTGTCTCGAAGACTATACCGAGATAACCAACATGGTGCACGAGAACGGATCGCTCCTCGCGGTCTCGTCCAATCCCCTTTCCCTCGGCATGCTCAAGTCGCAGGGCGAATGGGGAGCGGACATCGGCTTCGGAGACACCCAGGTGTTCGGGCTGCACCCGACCTTCGGCGGTCCGGGCGTCGGCTATATTGCGGCGCGTCAGGACTATATGCGCAAGATGCCCGGAAGGATCGTGGGCCAGTCCGTGGACAAGGAGGGTAGACGGGCCTTTCTGCTCACCCTTCAGGCCAGGGAACAGCATATCAGGCGCGAGCGGGCGACCTCCAATATCTGTTCGAACCAGGCGCTTGCCGCTTTGGCGACGACGGTCCATCTTGCCGCAGTCGGAAAAGAAGGGCTCAAGGAGGCTGCGAGACAGAACTACCACAAGGCCCACTATCTCTATGAACGGCTCATCTCGGAACTTCCGGTGCGTCCGCTTTACAACCAGCCCTTTTTCAACGAATTTTCCCTGGTCCTTGAGAAGGACCCGGAAAACGTGCTCGCGGCCATGGAGAAGGAAGGGATCCTCGGCGGTATTGCCCTGAAGGCCTTTTATCCGGACGCATTTCCGAACGCCCTTACCGTTGCTGTAACCGAAAAACGGACCCGGGAGGAGTTGGACTACTATGTAGAAGCGCTCCGGAAGGTGATCGCATGAGCAAGCTGATATTCGAGGAATCACGGCCGGGAAGAAGGGGCTATGCATACCCGGCACTCGATGTTCCCCAGAAATCGGTGTCCGACTCCCTCGGTCCCCGGTACCTGCGAATAACCGATCCTGATCTCCCGGAACTCTCGGAGGTCGAGGTCGTCCGGCATTACATCAATCTCTCAAGGATGAACTACGGCGTGGACCTGGGCTTCTACCCCCTGGGGTCCTGCACCATGAAGTACAATCCCAAGATCAACGAGGACCTCGCCTCCCTCCCGGGGTTCCTGCGCCTGCACCCGCTCCAGCCAGTTCGCACAGTCCAGGGCATGCTGCGCCTGCTCCATGAAACGACCATCCTGCTGTGCGATATCACCGGCATGAAGTGGGGGACCCTCCAGCCCCTTGCCGGCGCCCACGGCGAGTTCACGGGCATGAAACTGTTCCGGGCCTATTTCAACAAGCGTGGGGAGAACGGGAGAATGCGCATTCTCGTGCCTGATTCTTCCCACGGGACCAATCCCGCTTCAGCTCATCTCTCCGGCTTCGAAGTGGTCGAGCTGCCGTCGAACCGGGAAGGCATGGTGTCCCTTGAGGAGTTGGACAAACATCTGAATGAAAACCTGGCGGGCATCATGCTCACCAATCCGAATACCCTGGGTCTCTTCGAGAAGGACATCAGGTCCATCGCAAAAAAGGTCCACAAGGCCGGAGGACTCCTGTATTACGACGGCGCGAACTCCAACGCCATCATGGGCAAAGTGCGCCCCGGCGATATGGGGTTCGACGTGGTGCACCTGAACCTCCACAAAACCTTCTCCACTCCGCACGGGGGCGGCGGTCCGGGCAGCGGGCCCGTTCTCGTGTCGGAACGGCTTGTCCCGTTCCTGCCGATCCCCGATATCGTAAAGAGCGGCGAGGCCTATCTCTTGGACCATGCCCGTCCCGACAGCATCGGACGCGTGGCAGGATTTTTCGGGAACGTCGGCATTGTCATACGGGCCTATGCGTATATTCTCGCCATGGGCGCCGACGGGCTGAAGAAGGCCTCGGAGTACGCGGTGCTGAACGCCAATTATCTGAAGGAAAAGCTGAAGGGGATGTATCGTCTGCCCTTTGACCAGGTGTGCAAGCATGAGTTCGTGCTTTCCGCAAGCGAGCTGAAGGAGCGCTTCGGGGTAACTGCTCTGGATATCGCGAAGCGGCTCCTTGACTACGGCATCCATCCGCCCACGATCTATTTTCCGCTGAACGTGCCGGAAGCGCTTATGATAGAGCCGACCGAAACGGAGTCCCGGGAGACTCTGGACGCTTTCCTCGATGTCATGGGGCGCATCCGCGAGGAGGCGGAAAAACAGCCCGAGCTTCTTAAAGAGGCCCCCACGAAGACCCCGGTCAGGAGAATCGACGAGGTCCTCGCGGCAAAGCAGCCGGTCCTGCGCTTCAAGGTAAAGCCCTTGGAAACAATGCTGCATGAAAAGCACAAAAGCCTCAACGCGAAAATGGTCGAGTTCGGCGGGTGGGAAATGCCGCTCCAGTATCCTGCGGGCATTCTCCAGGAGCACCTGGCCACACGGAAGGGCGCAGGGCTGTTCGATGTGTCGCACATGGGACGGTTCACTATCCGCGGGCCTCATAGTCTTCCGTTCCTCCAGCACGCCCTTACCGGGAACGCGGCGGCATTGACGCCCATGAGGGCCCAGTACAGCATGATCGCGAATGAGACCGGCGGGGCGATCGACGACTGTTATCTCTACCGTTTACACGACGATGAATACCTGCTCGTCGTGAACGCCGCGAACCGCAAAAAGGATTGGGAACACCTGGAGCGCCTCAGGGCCGGCTTCCCTGAAACGGAAATGATCGACAGGACGAAAGAGCTGGCCATGCTCTCTCTTCAGGGACCTGAGAGCCGGCGGATCATGGAGCAGCTTCTCCCCGGGGGCGGCCTGCCGGAACCGGGAAGGAACAACTGCTCGGTCGCGTCCCTGGACGACAAGCCCCTCTTCATCGCACGGACCGGGTATACCGGCGAGCCTCTCGGTTTCGAGCTGTTTGAAGACAGCGCGCAGGTGGAATCCCTGTGGAGCAGGCTGATCGAACTCGGGGCCCAACCCGCGGGCCTGGGGGCCCGTGACAGTCTGCGGCTCGAAGCGGGGCTGCCGCTGTATGGAAATGAGCTCGGGCTTGACCCGGGGGGAATGGAGATCCCTGTTTTTGCCCTTTCCCAAGCCCGTTTTGCCGTCAGCTTCCATCCCGACAAGGGGGAATTCATCGGCCGGGCGGCTCTTCAGGAACAGTTTAACGATCTTCAGAAGGTCCGGGAACGCAATTTTGAAGGGATTGGCAGGCTGAAACAAATCATCCGGCCCATCGCCCTCGTTGGAAAAGGGATCGCGCGGCACGGGGACAAGGTCTTCCTCAACGACAAACAGGTTGGATGGATCACCAGCGGCACCGTTGCTCCCTACTGGAAAACAACAGGCGAGGGGCTTGAGAGCCGCATGATCGACGAGACCGGGAAGCGGCCGGTCTGTCTCGGACTGATCGATTCCACTCTTCTCATCGGCCGGGAACTTGACATTGACGTGCGCGGCAAGAGGATCAAGGCAATCGTCGTAGCGCGCCATCTGCGGTCCGAAGCGCCTCCTTGGGCCCGGGCAATCATCCGCGAAGAGGACGGGAACGGTCAATGAATTCAGGAAACTCGCGGGCTTGATCCGGGATGTCGTTCTGGACAAGAAGATGGTGCGGGATGAGGTGGTCGCCCTGCGCAGGGACTGCCAACGGTCGTGCTATATCTCGCGCACACCTTTGAGCGCCTGCTCGAATATCTCACTTGACCAAAGACCATCGGTCAAAATACGATACTGTCTTGCCGACGATTACCTCGCCATAAATCATAAAACAGGCGCTCACAGCGGATACTGACCAAAATCACCCACTGTTCATGGAATTAGAACCTATCTCAAAATAGGTTTTGTTTCTTCATCCGCCTTTTAGTGTCATTTCCCGTGCAAACGGGAATCCAGTGTTTTCGGCCTTTTCTGGATACCCGCTTTCGCGGGTATGACGAAATATTGGAGAACGATCAATTTTGAGATAGGTGTTACATACACGGAAAAGCCTCACTTAAAGTCATAAGTGAGGCTTTTCCTGACAAATGTTATAGTTTTTTTTACCCCTTATAACCTGTATCTCTCCTTCTCGTTCGCTCGTGGGATTCCCGCTACCAGTTGAAGACCTTGTCCAGGTCCTCGTCCTTGACCCCGAAGGTGACGTCGTGCGGGGCGAATTTCTCCGTCTTGAAGAAGCCCGGCAGCCGGTCGTGCTGGGGCGTGAAGCCCGCTCGCGTATTGAAGTCCCGCTCCATCTTAAGAACCTTTTTCCCGAGGTCGGTCACGCCGTCAGCCGTGAGGTTCAATCCATAGAAGGAGTTCAGCATGTCGAGCAGGGCCTGGAATGTATCTGGCTGGTCGAGAATCGCAAAGGCGATGAAGAGACACATGCCGGTGGAGTCGATCGCAGCGGTCGCGATCTGGAGATTTCTGGAAAGCTCGATCTGG
>JAXIPA010000136.1:0-5986 GCA_045403145.1 Nitrospirota bacterium
AGCCTCACCACGGTCCGGCCGTCCGCTACCGCCTTCTGTATGACCGCGACGATCCCGTCAAGGTCCATCGTCGCTGAATCGAAGATCTCGGCCTTGATCCCGTGAAGGAGCGCGGGGTTCACGAGGCTTCCGGCATAGATCACCACATCGGCGCTGTCGAGTGCCTTTCGGCCCTTCACGGTGATGAGCTCGGGATCGCCCGGCCCCGCGCCCACGAAATAGACGGTCGTTGTCATCGTTTCCTCACGATCAAAAGAGAGAAGTAACTGAGGTCTTCGTCCCGCACCTTTAGGATATCGCGCTCGATGCGTTCATCGTCCATCCCGGCCCGGACAATGTAGGTGGCGCCCGCGGCAAGGCCCATCCTGACCAGTATGTCCCTGACCGCGCCGAATACCTTGCTCACCTTCATCAGAACCACCGTGTCGAACTTCTCCAGGGTCTCTTCAAGGTTATCCATGTAGTTCGCCGGGAGGATCGCGATCTTGTCATTGCCGAGCCCCAGGGAGTGTCCGGCCCGTGCAGCGGAGGCATTGATGGAGGATATGCCCGGGACGATCTCGATCGTGAGCGACGGTTTGCGCTCGAGCAGCCTGTCATGGAGATAGAAGTATGTGCTGTAAATGCCCGGATCGCCGATGGTGATGAAGGCGACGTCCAAGCCGCGGTCCACCCTGTTCAGGACGGCTTCTACAGTCTCATGCCATTTTGCATCCAGCTCATGATTTAATTCCGCATTCGAAGCTGTCTTTACCATCGGGAAGTGCGCTTCCACGATCTCCTTGCCGTCGAGAGGGAGAACCCTCCGGACGATGGAGAGGGCTAAGCTGCTCCCCTCTTCCCTTCCCTTCGGAACGACGATGCACGGGACCTGTTTGAGTATACTCACCGCCTTGAGCGTCAATAACTCCGGATCCCCGGGACCGACGCCTATTACAAATAGTTTGCCTGACATTATAACCTCGCTTGAATGCGCTCTTCAGAAGGACAGCTACTCGTTCTCTCGTCTTTCACCTTCGGCTGTGCGATAGTGCCAATTAGGCGCGGCTATTTCCCGTCGCCTGCATTCGGATTGTTGGCTGGTGCTATTCCGAGCCATCCGAGAGCGTCGTCGAGATTGTCGAACGTCTTGACAAACATGCCCCGATTCCACTGCGACGGTTTCGCCGAACCTCTCGGGGTCACGCATTGGGACTTCAAGAACGTACGCAAATAGTGTGGTACGGGACACACCGCGATCTGCGAATTCAGCGACCGACTGTGCGCAAATTCACTGTAGTAAAACCGTTCCATAACATTAGGATTTCCCACGAGTCCTCGGCCATCGAAGAGTACCTTTTCAACCTTGTTTTGTGCAACAGCCTCAAGCATTTCTATAAAGGTCCTTTTCGCCTCCACCAGCGAAAATTCTCCCATTGCGCTTACGCGAAGGAAATCTGATTCCGCTGCTATTTTTAGGGTCATGCTCATCTTGTAACCAATCTCTCCAGCCAACGACGCGGGTCACGCACCGCCTTCCGGCGCGTCGCTGTAGGCGCAGGTTGGTATACCTAATCAACCGTGAGATGCTGCTGCATGCAGTTTCAAGCCGAGCGCATCCATGACCTTGAGGATGGTATCGAAACCGGGACTGCGTTCGCCGGAAAGCGCTTTATAGAGACTTTCGCGTGATAAGCCGGAGTCACGCGCGACCTGGGCCATCCCTTTTGCACGGGCAATATCGCCCAGTGCCTTGGCAATGAATGCAGCATCGCCGTTGGCCTCCTCAAAACATGCCTCAAGATATGCGGCCATTTCCTCCGGGGTGCGAAGATGTTCTGCAACATCATACCGTGTTGTTTTGGTTTTGGCTTTTGTCCGACTCATAATGCCCTCCTACAGATTGTGTGCGAGGCGTAACGCTGTCTTGATATCAGCGGCCTGAGTGCGTTTATCTCCACCGGCCAGCAAGATTATCAATGTACGTCCACGCATCGTGTAATACACCCGGTATCCGGGACCATAGTCGATTCGCAATTCCGAGACACCCTCACCGACTGGCTTAACGTCACCAGGATTCCCCATGGCCAAGCGTTCGACACGAGCCTGCACGCGGGCTCGTGCATGAATGTCGCGCAAGCCATCGAGCCATTTAGCATATATATCAGTTTTGCGGATTTCGTACACAGTTATATTGTAGCCGCATGGCTACACTTTGTCAACAATGCTTTTCTGTAGGCAGAGCTACTTTATCCGGAGAAAAGGAAATACGGCAGAGAGATCAATATTGAACAATATGACAGCAGCTAATAAATACAAAAGCATATTAAGAGGTGCTACTACGAAGGCGAAAACAGCGCGTTTCTCTTTCGGTAAAGGTTATTTCCATAGGTCAACCTTCATGCCGTACAAATACCTTGGCTCATTTCCGCTTTCGGTTCTTTTCTTGTCGCGATAAATGTATTTTGACCTCCGAAGTGCGAATCCGAGCCCCCGCGCAGCGGGGTGTCGATCTTGACTGCCATGTTCTTCGCCCGAGCTTCGCGAGGGCGAATGGCAGTCGGGCGACTGACCGCCGCGATTCTTTCCCGAGCGAAGCGAGGGGAAGAACGCCCGCGTCACGCGCCGTTGGGCGCGACGCTGTGGACGCGGCTGTTGGTATTAAGGCCTGCCAGTCTTGTCATTTCAAATATTTCGCCCAGGGTTACGTCTTGGTTTTTCACTGCTTCTTCCCCGGCGTGTAAACAATCCGGAAGACGCGCCTGCTTCATTTCCATTTTTCCCCTACGATGATGAACACAGGATTAAGCGCGCCCATGTGCCGTTTGCCTGCCACGATCTTCGACCTCGATACCGAAATTTCGGAGACCTCCACGGAGAATCCGTTGTTTTCAAGGCCCGCCAGGGCATCGCTGAGAGTTTCCAGCGTCGTGGCATTGATCACCACGATCCCGGACGGCATTTTTCCGTTCACCAGCGCAAGAACATCATTCAAAGCGCCTCCGCTGCCGCCGATGAACACACGGTCCGGAGCGGGCAGGTCACCCAGGACATCAGGCGCGGGGCCGTTGATGATTTCAACGTTTTCCGCATGGTAGCGTTTCATATTCGTCCTGATTGTCTCGATCCGTACTTGCTCTTTCTCGACTGCAATGACCCGAAGTCCCGGGCAGAGCAGTGCAGCCTCCAGCGACACCGAGCCGGAGCCGGCCCCGATGTCCCAGAGAACGCCGCGGCTCGGAAGGCGAAGCTTATGAAGCGTCACCGCCCTTACCTCGTCCTTGGTGATGAGCCCCCGCTCATGGTCGATCTCGTCTTCCCTGAGACCGAAGCAGCCCGGGTCATTCCGTCGGGTTTCGCTTCGCTCTACCCGACCTACCTCTGACTGCCCCCTGTCTCCTGACCCCTGGACCCTGGCTTTCACGATGATAACCACGTTGGGATCGGAGAAGGACGCCGAAGCGATTTCAGCGGGCGTGCCTTGAGTGATCCTCTCGTCGGGATAGCCGAGCCGCTCGCAAACGAACATAAAAACATTCCCCTCCCCTTCAAGGGGAGGGTCAGGGTGGGGATGGGTTTGCAGTAATTTCGCAATAACCACAGGGTTGTTTTCCCGGTCCGTCAGTATGCCCATCTTGCCGGTGCGTTCCAGCAACATCGGTATGTCCGCCGCCTCATAGGGCAGCGTACGCCGCCTCGCGATATCCGGACCTCCGTGAAGACTGATGAAGACCGCGTCGTCCCAGGCTTCGTTGATGCGGGCGAAAGCCTCCTGGATGCTCGACAGGTCAGGAAGGATCTCTATGGCTTCCTTTCCGAACTCCTCCCGCATCCTCCTGCCGATGCCGAAGAAGAGCGGATCGCCCGACGCGAGAAGAACCAGAGAAGGCATTTCGGATTGTGGATTGCGGATTACGGATTGGGAAAACCATTCCTTTATAAATGCAATCGTCTCCGGCACCTTGTTGATGACTTTGATGCGGTCCTTGACCGCCTCATATTCATCGTACCGCTGAAAGACTTCAAAGAGCCTGGATGACGCAAGAATAACGTCTGCGGCGCGCACCAGTTCCCGCGCCCTCTTTCCCAGGGGACGATAGCCGATCCCTACGACGTGCAGTTTATTCGCTTTCTGCAAGGATGTCTCCCTCATAGGATACGAGATGGGCGATGACCGGCATCCCCGACGTAAGCCCCTCGGCGTAGCGCTTGGCGGCCGTGCAAACTGCGGCCATTGCGGATTGCGGATTGCGGATTTCGGATTGAATGTAGTCGAAGATCTCGCGTGAAGTGTTGAACGCTTTTTCACGCGAAAGCTCGATCCCGAGTTTCATCAGGAAGTCCGCGGCCTCGGCCGCTTCCAGGGCGCCGTTCCGTACGTGGGTCTGGGGAATGCCCATGGCGGCTTTGAGCATCTTGGCCCACTGGGCGCAGAGATGGACCTCGCGGAACCCGTGCCGTTTCGCGTCGTGCAGCGAAAATTCAAGGTAGTCGCCCATCATCGCGTAGGCTTCCTCGGGGAAATGATACTTCTTCATGTGCGCCTTCTCCGAGGTCCGCCCCGAAGAGATGACCACCCTGTCGAGCCCGGCGGCCTTTGCGACGTCCATGGACGCCGTGATGGTTGCAGTCCAGGCCTCTGCGGACACGGGGCGCACGATGCCCGTAGTGCCGAGGATAGAGATCCCGTCGACGATGCCGAGCCGGTGGTTGAGGGTCTTCTTCGCGAGTTCCTCGCCTTGCGGGACGGAAATGGTAACTACCAATTTCGGATTGCGGATTGCGGATTGCGGATTCGTTACACCAAATTCAGATATTGCGTCACTTACTGCGGCGTGAATCATTCTTCTCGGTACCGGATTAATCGCTGCCTCTCCAACGGGCATGGCGAGGCCGGGCTTGGTGACGGTTCCCACTCCTTTACCGCCCCTGATGACGATTTCAGGATTCACCCATTCCGCATTCCGCAATCCGAAATCCGCAATCAAGGAGACTTCCGCCCTGATCTCCGCTCCGTTCGTTACATCGGGATCATCGCCCGCGTCCTTGATGATTGACGCGAACGCGGTTTTTTCCTGCGCCCCGTATCCTGAATTGTGGATGTTAAACGTGACCCTGCTGCCGTCAGGAAAAGGAATTTCAACGGTGAAGATCTTTTCGTCATTCCGCAATCCGGAATCCGCAATCCGCAATAGCAATAGTGCCGCCGCCTTCGCCGCCGCCGCTGCGCAGGCGCCCGTCGTGTAGCCTGACCTGAGTTTTTTATTTTTCGATTCCACGCCGGGCGCTCACTCCCTCTTTCGCGTAATGCTTGATCTCGCGCATCTCCGTTACGAGGTCGGCCGCCTGCATGACCCGCTCATCCGCATACCGTCCCGTGATCACGAGTTCGACCTTTTTCGGTTTCAGCGCCATGAGTTCGAGCAGCTCCTGCGCCGTGATCAGACCGTAACGGGCCGCCACGTTCGCCTCGTCGAGGATTACCACGTCGTATTGGCCCGAGAGCAGGATGTCCCTGACCTCTTCATACCCCTCGCGCGCCGCTTTGCGGTCGCCCGGAGACGGCTCCCGGCCCATGATGAGCCCCTTGCCGTACTGTTTGACGGTTATCCTGTCGCGCAGCTCTTCGAGCAGGGCATGCTCGCTGCATTTCTTCTTTTTAATGAACTGTGCGATGAATATCCTGAAACCCGCGCCTGCCGCCCTGATCGCAAGCCCAAGTGCCGCTGTGGTCTTGCCTTTTCCGTTCCCCGTATAGACCTGGATATATCCTCTACGCATGACCGTCCCTCATCGTCCTGAGGATCTCCCGCCGCGCCTCGCCCACGGTCAGCGGGATCTTATCGAATGCCACGCCGTCCTCGTGCTTGAGCCGATAGATCAATTCCGCGATCTGCGGGAGCCTGAGCTTTACCTGCGCCATTTCCTCGGGCGCCGTGAAAACCTCCGACGGTGGTCCGCTGCGCACGACCGTGCCTTTGCTCAGGATATACAGCCGGTCGAGGAA
>JAXIPA010000106.1:0-22553 GCA_045403145.1 Nitrospirota bacterium
CTGCAACCACGCCAAGCTGGGGTACCGGCAGGAGGGCGATCACGTGGTCTGCAACAACTGCGGCATGGGATTTAAGCCCGCGGACATCGGCGACAGGGCTGGCGGCTGCAGTCCCATTCCGGTCGGGAAAACCATCGACAACCAGATGATCGTACTGAAGGCAAAGGACCTTGAAGAAGGGGCGCAGTACTTCTGATTTCGGGTTGCGGATTTTGGATTGCGGAATTAGAAACGTGAAAGAACAGAAGAAAAAACATGAAACTCATTGACATCTCACTGAACAATCTGCGCCGGAAAAAGGGGAGGACCTTTTTTCTGGTTGCAGGTCTTGCTATCGGGATCGGGGCGGCCGTGGCCATGACTTCCGTGGGCGACGCCATGAACCGCGAGGTCATGCACGCCCTCGACGAGTTCGGGGCGAACATCCTGGTGCTGCCGGCGTCGGAAGGTCTGCCGCTCTCCTACGGAGGCCTTACGGTCTCAGCGGTGAATACCGGCGGCCGGGAGCTGACCATGAGCGATGTGGACCGGCTGCGAACGATCAAGAACAAGGAGAACATCAGCACCATTGCTCCGAAGCTCCTGGTCCAGACCGCGGTCAAGGGCTCGAAGGTGCTCATCGCCGGCGTGGATTTCAATGCGGAGCAGCGGCTCAAGAAATGGTGGCGCGTGGCCTTGGGCGTGCGGCCGCAGGGGGCCGGAGACGCATTGATCGGAAAGGATGTTGCCGCGCGGCTGCATATCGCGCCCGGGGACCGTATTGACGCGGGACCCGGCGAACTTCACGTCGCCGGTGTGCTCGACGCGACCGGTTCACAGGATGACGGCCTGATCTTTGCGGATATGAGCTGGGTCCAGAAAAGCTTCCGGAAAGGCGATGCCATCAGCCTGATCGAGCTTTCGGCCCTCTGCAGCGGATGCCCCATCGAGGAGATTGTGGGACAGGTGAACAGCGCGCTGCCCGGCGCCCGCGCCGTGGCGGTAAAGGAGACGGTGGAGCTCAAGATGCAGGCCATGCACTATTTTCACCGGTTTTCACTCGGCATTTCGGCGCTCCTCTTGATCGTAGCGGGGATGATCATATTCTTCGCCATGACAGCATCAGTCAAGGAGCGGGTGCAGGAGATCGGCCTGTTCCGGGCCATCGGGTTCCGTACCGGCCATATTATCCGCGTACTCCTGACCGAGGCTTTCATTGTGAGCCTGCTCGCCGGGATTGCGGGATATTTGATCGGCATTATCAGCCCGCGGTTTGTAGCGCCGTATTTGATGAGCGCCTATAACCTCACGTTCACCTTCGACCCGGTGCTTGCAGCGGGTTCGCTTGCCGCATCGGTCATGGTGGGCCTGCTTGCGAGCGTTTATCCGGCAATAAGGGCGGGAAGGCTCGATCCGGTCGAGGCGTTGAAGACGCTATAAATTGGAAATTGAAGATTGATGAACTCGTAAAAGTCGGATTCAACCCCTACGGGGTCATTCCGGCTTGTCCGGAATCCTTCTTTTTCAGTGTGCTACATGGCACTACGATTCCCCCCGGCTTAAAGCATGCCGGGGCAGGCTATGAATCAGCGGGAATGACGACTTTTTACGAAACCCATCAAGATTGAAAATTGGAAACTTTAAATTGAATTCGGTGAGAACATGTCTTTCATAGAACTGAGAAGCGTTACGAAAACATTCCACGCAGGCGACGAACAGTACTCAGCGCTCAAGGGCATATCGCTCGGTATTGATTCCGGGGAGTTCGTGGCCGTCATGGGGCCGTCAGGCTCGGGCAAGAGCACGCTGCTCTCGCTCATCGGCGGCCTGAGCAAGGCGTCAGCAGGCGTCGTGTCCATTGACGACATCGACCTGGGCGGTCTCGGACCGAATAAGCTGTCGGATTTCCGCCGTGAATATCTCGGGTTCGTCTTCCAGTCCTTCTATCTCGTGCAGTATCTGACGGCGCTGGAGAACGTGATGCTGCCGCTCACGATACAGCCCGGTCTAAACGGAGCGGCGCGGGGCATGGCGCTGGAAGCCCTGTCGCGGGTCGGCATGGACGCCAAGTCAGGTCGGCTGCCGTCGCAGCTCTCGGGCGGCGAACAGGAGCGCGTCGCAATCGCGCGGGCGATCGTGAACAAGCCCGCCCTTATCCTCGCGGACGAGCCCACGGGAAATCTCGATACGAAAACGGGAAATAAAGTGCTGGAAATGCTTGAAGGCCTGCATGCCGAAGGCCGTACGATCGTAATGGTGACCCACAGCGAGGAGAATGCGAAGAAGGCGGGAAGGACGATCGAGATAAGAGACGGGGAAGTGGTGAAGTGACGCCGGAGGAGGTACCTCTCCGTGGATCATCCTAAAAAAGCAACTGGGACGCAGATAAAATCGGATTAGCGCAGATAAAACAGAAATAAAAATTGATTTTTACTTCAAAAAAGAATGACCCAAGAGGTGAGATGTAATTCAATCAAGATGTTTTGTCTTATCAGCGTAATCTGCGTTCATCTGCGTCCAACTGCCGTTTTCAGTATCATACCTCATAGATCGTTGATCGGGAATCAAAACTCAAACAAAAATCCGGCCAGATAGCTTGTCCCGCCCAGGTTGACCGATGCACCGCTGTCGTCATCCGTCATGGCTCGGATGTACTGGACCTCGACGAACAGGTAGGTATGCTGCACTCCGTAATCGAGATAAAAACTGTTCGCGGCGCTTGCGTCGATATTGTCCAGTAATAGTTGGAGCCCGGCCCTGGCATGATATCCATCCACCGAGCCCCGGACCTCGTCCTGGTTCTCGACCTTCTCGCGGTAGAACATCCGCGTCCACCCGCCGCCGGCATAGGGCGTCAGCAACTGACTCTCGCTGAACATGCCGCGAAAGAGAATGAACGCGTGGATGGGGGCGAGTTCGTATTTTACCGAGCCCGTCTGCAGGCCATGCTGCGGCGCAAAGCCCCTTCCTTTGTCGCTGATATATCCCCCTTCAAACCCTGCTTCGAGATTTCTGAATATCTTGTATGCCAGCGATCCCGCGAAATGGCCGGTCCTCTTGCTGCCGTAAAATGTTTCCCAGTTATCGATGTCCGGGTAAAAAAAGCCCCCTTTCACCTCCAGAGACCAGCGGGGCTGTTCCAGTTCCAGGAGAGGTTCGGCGGCCCGGGCAAGAGCGGGGACCAGGATGAGTGCTGCTATGATGAGAAGTCGTTTTATCATGAGTAGTTCCACCCTGCCTTTTTTGTGAAGATGGTTGATGACGCCGATGACATTTTTTAACCCGTACAATCCGGAACCAACACCTTGGAACCGCCAGGGCGCCAAAGTCGCGAAGGACGGCTAAAACTTCTTTTGGGTTTTTTAAATCAAGAAATAAGGACTTCCTTTGCGTACTTCGCGACTTCGCGGTAAAATTTTTTCCTCATTTAGGAAAATGCTTTTTTTGCGGTCTGCGCAATAAAGAGAAGACCAGCACGCCGAGCGATAAGAATACGATCACTTTCACCGGCAGCGCTGCTTCGGTCATGAACATCGCTCCGCCTACCACCGGCAGGAGCGCGGCCCGGACAAGCGGTTTTATCTCGGGGCGCTCATTGAGGTACTGTGCGGCCGCCGGCGAGTGCCTGTAATACCAGCGGACCAGGGCTTCTCCGGCGGCATTCGTGAGGAGGTATTGGTCGCGGAAAGCCCTGAGCACCCTGACCTGCGGGGCGGAGGAGGAGTCGTACGCCGCCGTGGCGATGAAGCAGCCGGAATTTGGCAGTGAGGGGACGATACCGAGGCTCTCGGGAAATTCGATAACGGCGTTCGATCGTTCGCTGGGGACCGCGTCCCCGATCGGCAACAGGAGTTCGTCCGAATAAGCGCTTTCATGCGACTCTCCCGGCGTTCGGATGCTTCCGACCGTGCTGTCATACGCCGTTACCGCGATGTGGTAGATGCTTTGAGCTCGCGCTGAAACCTGGACCTGATAGCGATGATTATTGGCAAGGCCGGTGAGATCGAAGGATGTCACATTGCCGGTCTCGACAGGGGGATATTCACCTGTCTGGATTGGCGGCTCGGAGCCGTCAATAGAACCCAGATCAGTATAGAAGACCGTATATCCGGTCGCCCCGTCCACGGCAGACCAGCTCAGCTTCAGCGTCTGGTTTGCAAAACCCGCTGCCGCAAGCACAGGCGCCGACGGCGTTACCGTCGTCGCAAGCAGGCTGATGAAGCTATTGACCACGTTGCCGACGTTTTGTGTTGTGTCATAGGGGGGGCCGGTCTTGTTCGCGCTGTAATAGAGATTGTAGCCGCCGGGCTTTATACTATTCGTAACAAGATATGACCTATTCGGGTCCCACGCCACGTTGACGGTATACGATGAAGAACCCGGTGCATCCTGGGTTATACCGAGATTATCCGGTTGCGACACGCGGAAGGGGATGGTGTCTGCGGCGGGACCCCCATAGGCGCCGATATCGTTTCTCGTTAAATCGAAGTCGTTTTCTGCACCGTCACTCTTACCCCTGTCAATGCAGGGTGATTGGGGACTGCCTTCAATAAAGTGCAGGTCCATGTCCGGCGGAAAGTTCGACTCATCGACAAAAAGCGGGTCGGTGAGTGGTTGCAACGTATTGGGTATATTCGTGGATGCCTGCGGATCGCTGGGCGACAGTACAAAATTTACATTGTCGATCAATCCGTTGTTGTGAAAACAGTTGAACGATACTTGCGTCAGGGCCGCAAGGGGGGGTTGTACAATTAAAGCGGTCGTATTGCCGGAAAAAATATTGTTCTTGATCGTGATGTCCGCATTGCTGCTGATCGCCGTTCCGTTCAGGATGAAGGTGTTGTTGACCACCGTTGTCCCGGTTGTGAGCTGCGCTTGAATTTGGACCGCAGTTCCCGATGTTCCCACGGCAAATATATTGTTGTTGATCGTAATGCTCGCATCGGCAATGTCGATGCCGACTGTCGAATCTATGAACGTGAAGTTGGAAACGTTGACATTTGTCACTGTGGCCGGAGCGGTAATGGCGGCCTCGGCTCCGCCGCCTATGATTGTCCGAGCGGTTTCCCTGCCCTGGATAGAGATGTTGCTGTGGAGCGTAATTCCGCCAGGATAGGCGCCGGGCTCCACGAGTACCTTGTAAGTGGCCGTGGTCGCCGTGACGCCGGTAAGGATGTTGTTGGCGAAATCAATGGCAGCCTGGATGGTGGGGAAACAGGGGGGCGTGGAGGCTTGAGTGCATAGAGGGTCTGCCGGATTGACAGAGAGATCCACAGCCAGGGTCGTTTTCGGCATGGTAACGGTAAGAAAAAGAACACCTGCGGCCAACAAAAGGCTGAATCGATTTGACTTCATGCGCTGTCCTCCTGCAAGACAGTAAAAAAATACCCGAATACGGAGGGAAAGTCAAACGGAAAGCATGTAAAAAGAGTTCTTGTCAATAATCTCCGAATGGCTTATAGTTGCTGCATTGCAGTACCATTCTAATTTACGGGAGGGAACTACATGGCAAAGGCAATGACGAAGTCGCAGTTTGTAACGAAGCTCGCGGAGAAGGCATCACTCACCAAGAAGGCTGCCGGTGACATATTGGATTTCATCGCGGAGACAGCCTACAAAGAAGCAAAGAACACCTTCACGCTGCCTGGACTTGGCAAGCTCGTGCTCGTACAGCGCAAAGCCCGCATGGGCCGGAACCCCGCGACCGGCGAGACCATCAAGATCAAGGCAAAGAAAGTCGTCAAGTTCCGGGTTGCCAAAGCCGCTAAAGACGCAATCCTCGGCGCGAAATAAGAATAAACCATACTCTGCAAGACCGGGCCCACTCCTTAGACGAGTGGGCTTTCTTTTTGCCGTAAACAGTTGCAGGCCATCTTACGGACATATCATCCCATTGCCTTCCTGAAGACTCGTATCTCCACATCGACATCCAGAGCCAGCAGGTCAAGCGCCTCCACCTTGGATTTGGTCTTCAAATCGATATTCCAGAAATAGGGGGTCATTGCCAGAAGGTCCCTGATCGCCTCATTCTTCAGCTCCAGCGGATAATGGATCCTCGTTTCCGTTGCAAGAGAAAAAAGTCCCTTGGCCTGTTCGATCATTGCTGATTGCGCGTGCTCTCTGGCGATCGGATAGATGATCTCCCGCAAGCCGTTGAGGTGTCTGGGGCCGGGGCTTACGACTACGAGCCTTCCTGTCTCCTTGAGCGTCCGCGAGAATTCGGCGAAGTCAGCAGGCGAAAAGACGTTCAAGACGACATCAAGAGAGGAGGGCGCAAAGGGCAGGTCAACGATGCTGGCGACAAACCAGCTCATCGTCTTATCGCGTTTCGTTGCCTGGCGAACGGCAAATTTCGAAATGTCGACTCCGTAGTAATCAATGGCGATGAGGTCCCCGGGGCCGCGCGCCAGAGACTCCTTCAGGCGCTTGAGATAAAACCCCTCCCCGCAGCCGGCGTCAAGAATAGTGAAAGCGCTTTCTTGCTTCGATCCAGGGAGCGTTCCGGCAACTGCGTCGTTGATGCCGTCGGACACCCTGTCGTAATACCCCAGGTCCAGAAACCGTCTCCGGCTCCGCATCATTTCCGGGCTGTCTCCAGGCTCTTTGGAATGCTTCTTGTGAGAAAGCAGGAGATTGACGTACCCCTCGCGCGCGGCATCGAAGGTGTGGTTGTTGGAGCATTGGTAGCCGTCTGCGGAGAGGAGCAGGAAATTCCGGCAAACGGGGCATTGCAGGATGGAGGTCATATGCTCTTCCTCTTACGACCGTGTACGTTTGTGAATGTGATGGGACGTCACTGTAAAGGGGTCCCTGCTGGCTTGCGGCCGAGACATAATCGCACTTTAGCGGGTTAATAACAACAGATGTTCGCCAAGGGCCGGGCGAATTATGGAGTTCCGGGGATGGGGTCCGCTTTTTTCTGGATGTTTCCCCCCCGATTTGCTACTCTACCGCTCATGAAAGCTCAAACTGCCTCCCGCAACCCCTGGTCGTTTCGTCCCACTCTCTACTTCGCCGAGGGACTGCCCTACGTTCTCATAAACACGGTGTCGGTCATCCTGTACAAGCGGATGGGCATCGACAACGCGCATATCGCCTTCTGGACGAGCTGGCTCTATCTGCCGTGGGTCCTCAAGATGTTCTGGGGGCCGTTCGTTGACGTATATTCGACCAAGCGGAAATGGATCCTCGGCACCCAGGCGGCCATGAGCCTGTGCATGTTCGTGGTCGCCTTCGCTCTCCGGACGGAATCGTATTTCGCCCTGTCGCTGGCGGCCTTCTTTGCCGGCGCATTTATTTCCGCCACCTACGACATCGCCACGGACGGGTTTTACATGCTTGCGCTCACTGAGCGGGAACAGGCGCTGTTCGTCGGCATCCGCGCTGCGTTCTACCGCCTGGCCATGATCTTCGGCACGGGCTTCCTCGTCTACGTCGCGGGCATGCTCGAAACAGCGAGCGGAAATATCGCCGGGAGCTGGTCCACGGTCATGGTTGTTTCCGGGCTGATCTTTGCGGCTTTTTTGATCTATCACCGGTTCCTGCTCCCCTATCCAGCGGCCGACAGCGGCGGACCGGTGCGGGAAAGGCCGGATGATGCATCCTTTGGCGAAGTCATCCGCTCCTATTTCCGGCAGGAGAAGATCGGCGTCATGCTCGCGTTTATCCTGTTTTACCGTCTGGGTGAGGCCATGCTCCTGAAGCTGGTCTCTCCGTTTCTGCTCGACAATGCGAACGCGGGAGGTCTGGGGCTTACGACCCAGCAGGTGGGGCTGGTCTACGGGACCGTGGGGACGCTCTGTCTGGTGCTCGGCGGCGTGCTCGGGGGCTGGCTCATCTCGCGGTTCGGGTTTGCCCGGTGCGTCTGGCCCATGGTGATCGCCATGCATCTGCCGGACCTTTTTTTCGTGTACATGGCCCATGCGCAGCCGGGCATTGCGCTCGTCTATCCGCTCGTGGCGCTCGAGCAGTTCGGCTACGGCCTGGGCTTCACGGTGTTCACCGTCTACCTCATGTACTCGGCGAACGGCCGGTACAAGACGTCGCATTACGCGATCTCGACGGGGATCATGGCCCTCGGCATGATGCTGCCGGGGTTCGCGAGCGGCTGGATCCAGCAGACCGTGGGGTACCGGACGTTTTTCATCATTGTCTGCGTCCTGACGATCCCCGGCATGCTGACCATTCCGTTTCTTCGTACGGAAAAGCCAGGGGTGAATAAAAAAACGGCAGGCGATTGATGCCTGCCGCGGAATTATGTTGCGTGGATGAAGGCGGTGAGCGCGTTTACTCTTTTCCGAATCCCGACAGCACGTAGCCGACGATGACGCCGAGCAGCGTGCCGATGGTGTCTCTCCCCAGGGCATTCATGAGTCCGAGGATGAGCAGCAGCGGCAGAATAAAGACGATGGCCACGAACTGTATGGCCTTGGTGCCGATCACCGCATTCTGTTTAATCGCCATATAAAAGATCCCCCCCAGGCCTCCGGCCATGACAAGCGCCGCAATCAATCCGATCCACAGTTGCACGTTTTATTCCTCCTTCGATTTGTAAGGTATCGCCTGCCGGCGAAACGCCGGCTTTGGAAGCCGCCGCCATTATAATGCAGCTGACGGCTCTTTGTCAAAGGCATCCATCAAACATTTTCTGGTATCTTTCCTGAAAAGCAGGTAAAATAAACCGCAAGACAAGAAGCGCAAGAAGCGGTTTGACGTCCCGGACCCCGCTGTATAATTGGACAAAGGAGCGGCCCATCAACAAGGTCCTGTACTCATTCGGCCTGATCATCGCGGCGGGATATCTCTGGAGATTCTTTGATCCCGGCGGGCTCGACCGGCATCGCGTGCGCCATGTGCTGAGCACGACGGTGCTCCACGTTTTTCTTCCCGCCCTTGCCTTCGGTCTTGTGGCAACGGCCCCGCTCGACCGGAGTTTTATCTCTATCCCCCTCACCGCGGCGGCGGTCGTTCTCCTGTGCACCGTCGCCGTATACGCGGTCTACACGTTTACGCCGTGGATCAGGGACCTGCCGCGTCCCGCTTTCGGGGTCATGATGCTCGCGGCATCCTACGGCAACGTGACCTATCTCGGGCTGCCGGTCATCACCGAGATGCTCGGAGCGGAGTACGGTTATGCGGCGATCCTCTACGATCAGCTCGCGTCGACGCCGCTTCTGCTGACGATCGGCGTGTTTCTCGCCGCCCGGTACGGAAACGGGCCAGCCGTTTCGGTAGGGGCGTCGATCAAACGGGTGATATCACTTCCGCCGCTCTGGGGCGTGGCTGCGGGACTTGCCGTCCGACTGGGCGGGGCGGCCGTCCCGCAGCTGGCGCTGGACACGGTGGGGCTCATGGGCAGGGCCGTGATCCCCGTCATGACCTTCACGGTCGGGCTGGCCCTGGACTTCCGCGATGTACGGCGCCTGCCCGTTGCGGTCCCCGCACTGACGATCAAGCTGCTGCTCGCGCCTGTCATTGCCTGGTGGACCGGCTCACTGCTCGGGATCGGCGGCAATACGCTCAAGGCGGTGACCATCGAGGGCGCCATGCCGGTGATGGTGTTGTCGCTTGTGATAGCCGACGAATTCAATCTGGACGTGCCTCTTGCCGCGACGTGCATCGCGGTCTCGACAGTGCTGCTGTTCTTCACGATGCCGGTGCTGATGGGTCTTTTATTTTAGTTTCGACACAGTGCAAGGCTGAAGATGAGAAGGTGAGAACCGGGTCAACATATCTTCTGAGCCTGCCAAATTCGTAACTTCCTGTCATAAACGAGGTGTTCCATGGGCGATAAACACGATCATTCGTACAAACAGCATGAGCACGGACATCAAGGCCACAGCCACGAAGGGCATGAGCATCACGGGCTGGTGGAGGTGACGCTGTTGCTTGAGGACGAGCACCTTGACGCGCTGGACGAGGCAGCCGCCGAGCTCACGAAGGAGCTCAAGCAGTCCTGGGACCGGGGCGCCGTTGTGCGGCTCGCGCTCTCCGAGTTTTTCTCGCGCAGAGGGAAGATCACGTAGTAAAAAATTGATAATGGAAGATGGAGAATGGGGGGCGCATTCTTCACTCTCCATTATTCATTCTCAATTTCTCCATTGGAGCATCCATGGCTTACGCGGCCGGAACCAGACAATCCCTCGTTGACATCCACGTGCACGGCGCGGAGAAATACGACACGCGCACGCGGCGGCAGGACGATATCATCCAGATGGCCGACATCCACGGCAAGCGGGGAACATCGGCGCTCGTTCCCACCGTGTATCCCGGTTCAATCGAAGCCATGCGCGAGAACATGGCGGCCATCCGGCGGGCCATGGCCGCCCGGCGCGAGGGGGCCGGAATCTTGGGGGTGCATCTCGAGGGGCCCTTCCTGAACCGGGAGAGGGCGGGCTCGCTGGACGGGAACAGTTTCGCCGATCCTTCACGGGAAACCTACGCGCGGCTCATCGAGGACTTCGAGGACATCATCAAGATCATCACCATCGCCCCTGAGTTGCCCGGCGCGCTGCGGCTGATCGAACTCAGCCGGGAACAGGGGTTCCTGGTGCAGATGGGCCACAGCGACGCGACGTTCGAACAGGCGGAGGAAGGGAAGCGCGCCGGGGCCACCGGCATTACGCACCTGTTCAATGCCATGCGCGGCTTTCATCACCGCGAGCCCGGCCTTGCCGGTTTCGGACTCATGGATGACGACATCTACGTGGAGATCATCGCGGACATGGCGCACCTGCACCCGCAGAGCCTCAAGATGATCTTCGACATGAAGTCCCCTGACAAAATCATCCTGATCTCCGACTCGATCATGGGCCCGGGCTGGGGCACCGGCCCCATCCGGGGCGCGGGAGGGACGCTTCTGGGCAGCGGCATTGCCCTGGCGGACGCGATCAAGAACCTGGTCTCATTCGGCGTTCCGCCGGAACTGGCGCTCCGCTTCGCCTCCGGCAACCCGATGAAGTACCTGGGGATAAAATCAATCTGATGCAAATTCTCATATCGAAATCCAATGTTCTAAATAGTGAGCTTCGTAATTCGTGCCTGCAGGATTTACCATGAAGCCCGTCGCTCTGCTCATATTCGACCTTGACGGCACTCTCGTGAACACGCTCGAGGATATTACCGCGTCGCTCAATTTCACACTGCAGAAGATGGGCCGGCCGCCGGTCCCCCTGGACAGGGCGCGGCAGTACGTGGGAGACGGCATCGAGATGCTGATGAGGCGTGCCCTTGACGGCCGTGACGAACTGCTGGCGGACTCCATAGGCGTGTACAAGGTGCACCACAGCCGGAACCTCGTTGCTCGTTCGCGCCTCTATCCGCAGGTTATAGAGACGCTGGAACATTTCAAGGCCCTGCCCATGGCGGTGCTCAGCAACAAGACCCTGGAGTTCGTCCAGCCGCTCGTCGAAAACCTCGGGATCGCGCGCTTCTTTCGCATGGTCCTCGGCGCCGATGCGGGGCTGCCGCTCAAACCCGCGCCGGATGCGATACTTCATATCATGAAGGCGCTTGGTGTGCCGAAAGAAGAAACGGTCATGGTCGGTGACGGAACAACGGACATGGAGGCGGGCAGGGCCGCGGGCGTCATCACCTGTTCCGTGACCTACGGATTCCGTTCTGAGGACGAGCTGCGGAAGACGGGGCCGGATTATGTGATCCGTGAACTATCGGAACTCAAGGACCTTTTTGTCCCGACCAGGCAGTGAACCATTCTCCCGAGGCCGATGCCGTCTGAATTTTGGCTTTACTATTACTGTCCGATTGGTTAATATGAAACAGTTTTAAGTTTGGAGTCTCAGGTCTCAAGTTAACGGCAACCCGGCAAACTTGAGAATTGAAACCTGAAACCTGAAACCTGAGACGTGTCTTGACAACTACGGTTATAAGGAGTCCCCATGTCCCATCCTAACGCACCCGCAACTCCCCACGGACACGGCCATCCCGGGGGAGAGGGCAAAGAAAAGAAATATCTCCCGAGGCTCATCGCCTGGGAGGTGACCAGAAGCTGCGTATTGAACTGCGTCCACTGCCGCGCCGCAGCCAAGTACGGCCCCTATCCGGGGGAGCTTGACACGGAGGCATGCTACCGGTTCCTCGACGACGTCAAGTCCTTCAGCGACCCGATCATCATCCTGACCGGCGGCGAGCCGATGATGCGTCCCGACATCTACGACATCGCCAAGTACGGCTCGAAGCTCGGGCTGCGCATGGTCATGGCGCCCTGCGGTCTGCTCGTGACCGAGGAACTCGCGCAGAAGATCAAGGACTCGGGCATCATGCGCGTGTCGCTCTCGATAGACGGCCTGGACGCGAAGAGCCATAACGCCTTCCGCCGAGTGGAAGGGGCCTTCGAGGGCGTGATGAAGGCCATCGAGAACTTCAAGAAGGTCGGGATGGAGTTCCAGGTGAACACGACCATCACGAAGCACAACGTCAAGGACCTGCCGAAGCTTTTGGAGATGGTCATCGGCTTAGGCGCCGTGGCCTATCATCCGTTCCTGCTCGTGCCCACGGGCCGCGGCAAGGAGCTTATTGATCAGGAAATCCCGCCCGCGGAATACGAGAGCACGCTGAAGTGGTTCTACGAGATGCGCGACAAGGTGCCGATCCAGTTCAAGCCCACCTGCGCCCCGCACTACTACCGCATCTTCCGGCAGGGCGAGAAGGAGAAAGGCGTGGCTGTTACGCCCGAGTCCCACGGTCTCGACGCCATGACCAAGGGCTGCATGGGCGGCCAGAGCTTCGCCTTCGTGTCCCATGTGGGCAAGGTCCAGATCTGCGGGTTCCTCGAAGAAGAGGCCGGAGACATCAAGAAGGAGCCTTTCTCGAAGATCTGGAACACCTCGAAGCTTTTCCTGGAAATGCGTGATCTCGACCACTACCACGGCAAGTGCGGCATCTGCGAGTATCGTCGCGTCTGCGGCGGCTGCCGCGCCCGGGCCTTCGCCATCTCCGGCGACTACCTGGCGGCAGAGCCCTTCTGCACCTTCGAGCCGGCCATGGCGAAGAAGTAAAGCAAACCGGTCAACTTGCAGAAAGGGGATGATTGCACGTCATCCCCTTTTTTTATTATTGTCGTCGTTATACAGTCCCTCCCTTTGTCCTGCCCTTTGTCTGTCTTTTTCCCGCCTTGCCTTTTTACCGGATTTATATTATCTTGATGTCAGACACGCGGGGCGCCCGGGCGGGCATTTACACCTGCCTGAAGAAGGCGCCTCGATCCCTGCTCGTTATCATCGGAGGAAGAGGAATATGAAAAAGCTGCTCATTGCAATCGACGAAAGGCCGAACTCGATGAAAGCGGTCGAGTATGCGGCGCAACACTTCGGAGGGACGGACGAGGTGCAGATTGGCCTGGTGCATGTTCTTCCGAATCTTCCGGCCATATTCTGGGACGAAGGGCACATCCTGTCAGAAGACGAGAAGCGAGATCGGAAGAAAGTCGTAGACAAGTGGCTCGCTGATCGGACGGCCACGATGGAGCCCGTGTTCAAGAAGGCGATTGAGGTCCTGACTGGAGCGGGCGTTAAGCCCGAGCGGATACTGACGAAGTCCATATCCGATTCCACCGATGTTGCTGACAGCATTCTCGAGGAATCGAGGGACGGCGGCTACAAGACGGTCATTGTGGGCCGGTGCGACCGCTCTGCCAAGCACGTCATGGGCAGCGTTTCAAACAAGATTGTGAACCAGGGAAGGGGCATGGCCGTTACCATTGTCGAATAAGGCTGACCGGCACGGCGGTCTGTGCGCCTTATTTTTTTGGTCCTTTCCCGTGTCTGATTAAGAACGTCCCATGAAAGTCTATCTTAAAATAGCGGCCCTTGTCGGTATCACAGTAGTGGCCGTGCTCGTCCCGTACCTCTTGCGGGAAGCGCCCAAACCCGAGAGCTCCCTGATCATCCTGGAACGAGAGAAGCTCGCCCGGTCAAAAGATGAAGTCCGCGCCGGGAAAGACCCCTTCTATGCCAGGGACTTCGAGGAGAAGCTGCAATCCCTTGATTACCGCCTTGCCGTCGCATACAATTCCGAAAACAGGCCGGACGAGGCCATCGTGACCCTTGAGCGCCTGATAAAAGGGGAGGAGACGCGGCAAAGGGGCGGCTTGCCCAGGAGTTCCCGCAGCTATTTGAATGCCGCCCGGTATTACGAAGCGCTGACCGTCTCTTACGAGCTCAAGAAGGACGACGGAAACGCGAAGAAAGCGGCCCGGCTTCGCAGGGAAATGCTGGAAACCGCGGCGGAACAGAGAAAAAGGGAAGAACGGGGAGAGGGGAAATTCATCGATTTAAATGCGCAGTAGCTCCCCCCGCGTCCACCTCTCATCCGGCATACCGCCGTCCTGCATTCCCCGTCACAGACAGGCGCAGAAAGTGTCTCCATCCCGGTGCTATAATTAGAGCATACATGAAAAGAGGGAAAGGAGGCGAGGACTATGGCAGGGTTAGCTAAGATCAGGGAAAAATTCATGGGAAGGGAAACACTCACCGAAGCGTACGAAGTGCGGGCCTTCAGAGACGAGCAGGAAGAGTCCCGCGCGATGATGGAGACGGGCATCCCCGAAATACCCCATGCGGAAACAGGGGCGTTCCAGGCAATCAAGAACCTGGCGAAGGGACATGGCGAACAGACCGTGCTGCCCGATGATTGCCAGTTCGGCGATAATGACCTGTGCTTCGTGGAGTCGTAACCGGGCAGGCTCCCGTGCTCAAAGTCACTTGTGAAAAACATGAAAAGGCGGTCTATGCGCCTTATTTTTTTTGGTCCTTCCTTCCATTAGATCCTTCCGGTTCTCAAACTCAGGACTGTTCCCGGGAGCAGTTTCCGATGAAGCCGGAGGTACAGCAGGCAGGGGCTGGAATGACGTAATGGGGGAGGGAGATGTGTCCCATCATTTTTTCATTACGGCAACCCTGTTTCTCCCCCCTTCTTTAGAGAAGTAGAGCGCGCTATCGGCGAGCGCGATAAGGGTGTCGATATTGTCTACGGGCGTGCAGCAACGGGCCACGCCGATGCTTATCGAAAGCCCGCTCCGTTCATTCCACGGAAGCACAAGGCCCAGGTCATTGACCGCTATGCGGATCTTTTCCGCGAGGCTCCTCGCGCCGTCGAGCCCTGTTTCGGGCAGTATGACCATGAATTCGTCCCCGCCGTACCTGCCAAGGATATCCGCCTTGCGGAGCGCCCCTTTCAGCGCTTCCGAGACGGCCTGGAGCACCTGGTCGCCGGCCGTATGGCCGTAGGAATCGTTGATTCCCTTGAATCTGTCGACGTCGCAGAGGATCAGCGAAAGGTCTGCATTGTACCTGTTCGCCCGGTCGATTTCGTGCTGGAGCATGTCATTGAGCGCCCGTCTGTTCAGCAACCCCGTGAGCCCGTCGGTAGTCGACAGATG
This sequence comes from Nitrospirota bacterium, assembly GCA_045403145.1. Taxonomy (GTDB): domain Bacteria; phylum Nitrospirota; class UBA9217; order UBA9217; family UBA9217; genus JAJYKN01. The sequence goes on from JAXIPA010000106.1 coordinate 15,377, forward strand.
GTTCAGCCTCTTGATCAGATTTTTTTTCTCTTCTTCCTCTTTCTTTCGCTCCGTGATGTCCCAGGCGCATTCGACCACGTGAGTCACCGTCCCGCTCTGGTCGCAAATGGGATAGGTGCAGATCTCGATCCACGACGGGGAACCGTCAGGCAGCGTCAATTGCTTTTCCTTCGCACAGGGGTCCTTCGACTGAAACGTCCTGTCAACAATGCACTCCCCGCAGACGCCGTCTCTGTTCCATAGGGCATTGTAGCATTTTTTGTCGAAGAGCTCCGGGGCCTGCTTGCCTCTCATGCGCGCATAGGCATCATTGAATTTTATGATCCTGAATTCGCGGTCCATGATGCTCATGGGGTCGTGGAAACTGTCGAATATGGCGCTTAAAAAACTCTCGGAACGGGACAGCTCCTCCTGCGTCCATGCGCGGTCCCGGATCTCCTTGCGCAGGAGCTCATTGACGGCGTGCAACTCCCTCGTCCTGTCTGCCACAAGCTTTCCAAGCTGCTCGCGGTGAGTTCGCAATTCATCTTCAGCTGCCCTCTGGGCCTTACAAGCAATGCTGTGCTTGCAGAAAATTCCGGATATGATGAACCCGCAAGAGGCGATGCCGATGACGCCGAGGGTCCGAAGATACAGTTCGTAAGACGACGCGCCGAACAGCACCAGGTCGGTAAAGACGCCACGGCGGAATACGAGAGCGCCCACGGCCGCGTCACTAATCCAAAACAACAGAGCGGCAAGGGCTGTGAAAATGATTATGTTCTGCCTGTTTTTCATTGAGCAAATATTTGATGTATTTACCAAAATTTATTGCAAAGCGTGTGCCGGATGCAAGTAGCTGTTATTCCGGTATATTATAAATATCCGCTTCGAAAAACTGTAGCAAAAATACTCACCTAGGTAAAGGATTACACGCTGCTCCAATGAGCGCCGGCAAAGGGAAAATTTCCACGAGGTTTTATTGATTAAAATAGGGATTTGAAATTTTTATCTCTTGCTTCGGGAAGTCGCTCCGGGAATATATATTCCTGAAGGGGACTTACAATGTTTAAGGGAAAATGGTATAAAATTACGATCACCTACTGAGATGCCGATGAAAGATGACCTGAAAATCCTCGCAGCGAACGTCGACCGACTCTCGCATCTCTTGACGCGCGAGCGCCCGAGTCTCCCTGCCGCGTACCTGAAGGATGCCGGATTGCGGGAAGCGTACCGGGCCTATTTCCTGCCGCCGAATGTGCAGAAGATCCGGATCGTTCTCGAGGAACTGGGGCTTCATCCCGCGAAACCGCTAGATGCCGGACGACTCAGGGTCCTTGACCTTGGCGCCGGACCGGGCACAGCTCTGCTCGGGGTGCTGGAGTTTATCAGCTCTCTTGAGAGGAAGCCGGTCCTCGACTGTACTGCCGTGGACCACGTGGCAGAGAACCTGCAGATCGCGGAAGAGCTCTTCGACACGTACCGGAGCGCGAACAGGCTCACCGCGACCTTGAAGACGGTCCGTTCGAACATCGAGGACGTGTTGCGTCTCGCACCCGTCCCCTTCGACCTCGTCATCTTGTCGAATGTGCTGAATGAGCTGTTCGCCCGCGAAGGAAGGCGTACAGAAAAAAGGATCGTCGTACTGGAAGACATCATGACACGCTTCGTCGCCGAGGGCGGGAGTTGCATCATCATCGAGCCCGCCCTACGCGAAACTTCGAGGGCGCTGCTCGAGGTCAGGAACGCCATGCTGCATGCGGGTTTTACGATCTATGCCCCCTGTGTGTCGGAGGGCTGGTGTCCCGCGCTGGCCAACCCCAGGGACTGGTGCCACGAGGACATTGCCTGGGACGCGCCTCCGCTGATCCGGGAGTTGGACAGGCATACCGGGCTCAGGAAAGACTCGCTCAAGTTTTCCTGGCTCGTTCTCAGGAAAGACGGGATTACCCACGCCAACGCATTCGGAGAGGGTGTCTTCCGCGTGGTGAGCGAGCCGCTGGTGTCAAAGGGGAAGAGGGAATTCTATATCTGCGGCGCAAAGGACCGGAAACTGGTCACGCGGCTCGACAAGGACGGCACCGCGCTGAACGAGGCCTTCGAAAATCTGCGGAGAGGAGACACGATCCGGTTTAACGGGCTCATCGATGGGGAAAAACGGTGCAAGGTGGGTAAGGAGACAGGAGTAGCGATCGTGCATCGTTTGTCCTGGTCACGTCAGGGTCGTTCATAAACCTTGTCTCGTCATGCACTCGAACAGGGTTCCCTCTTGATTCCCTCCGCTGGTTGCCGTATAGTTCCTTCATGAGCAGATACCGGCCTCCCCAGAAACCCGGCTCCAAGTACATCACGCCTGAAGGTAGGAAGCGTCTCTCCGACGAGTTCGAGTATCTTTGGCGGGAAAAACGTCCTGAGGTGACTGCAGCGCTCGCGGCCGCGGCAGCGGAAGGCGACCGATCGGAGAACGCGGAATACATCTACCGCAAGAAGCAGCTCCGTGAGATCGACGCCCGCATTCACCATCTCAAGAACAGGCTCGAACACATCGTCGTCGTCGACAGCAAGCCTGACGATGAATCCCGGGTGTTCTTCGGCGCATGGGTGCGGCTCGAGGATGAAGAAGGCCGCATCACCGAGTACCGCATCGTGGGACCGGACGAGTTCGACTCTGCCAGGGGTATGATCAGCATGGACGCTCCTGTTGCCCGGGCGCTGATGAAAAAAGCGGAAGGCGACGAGGTCGTCGTGAAGCGGCCCAAAGGGGACGCGGTTTTTACGATTGTATGCGTTCAGTATGAGCCGTTCGGAGAGAGTGAAAATGGTCGAGGGACGACGGACGCGGGATGAGGGACGAGTGAACACCGAGCGTACTCTCCGAGGAGGCGGCCGCTGAATCTTATCCTTCTGCATTCCGAGGACTTTGATAAGACCACGAACCGGGCGCGGCTTACGGGTCGTCGTCTCAAACATGTCCACGAGGTGCACCGCGCCTCGTCCGGTGATGAGCTCCGCGTGGGCGTGCTGGGCGGCCGCATCGGCACCGGAATTGTCACCCTCCTGACTCAATCGGTTGTCGAGATGGAGGTGCGGCTCGAAGGTCAGCCCCCGGCGAAGCTTCCGCTCACCCTCATCCTTGCTCTGCCGAGGCCCAAGGTGCTGAGGCGGGTTCTCCGGTCAGTTAGCGCCATTGGGGCGATGCGAATTGTCCTGCTCAATTCGCACCGCGTGGACAAGAGCTACTGGCAGACACCGTTCCTGAAGGAGGAAAGCGTGAAGGAGCAGCTGGTCCTCGGGCTTGAGCAAGCGAGGGACACGGTCTTTCCCGAAGTTCTGCTCAGGCCGCTGTTCAAGCCTTTCGTCGAAGACGAGCTGCCGGACATCGTGAGAGGAACACTGCCACTTGTCGCCCATCCCGGCGCGTCCGCACCCTGTCCTCGCGACGTCAAGCGGGCAACGACCCTTGCCGTAGGCCCCGAGGGAGGCTTTCTTCCCTATGAGATAGACAAGCTCGCTTCATGCGGTTTCATGCCGGTGTCCCTTGGCGAGCGCATTCTGAGCGTTGAGACCGCGGTCCCGGCGCTCATTTCGAGACTGTTATGATTTTAAAAAAACCGTGCACATCCGTTTTCATCGTTTGACTGAGCGTTCGACTGAGCTCACGCCGAAGTCCGTGGTAAAATGAACCCATGATCCAGATTACAAAGAGCCTCTCCCTCGACGAGAACGAAATCCAGCTTCGTTTCATCCGGGCCTCGGGCCCCGGCGGCCAGAATGTGAACAAGGTCGCGACCGCCGTGCAGCTCCGGTTCGATGTGGGGAACTCCCCGTCGCTTCCCGGTGACGTCCGCACGCGCCTCATCCGCCTTGCGGGCAGACGCATTACCCAGGACGGCATCCTCATGATCGAAGCGCGGCAGTTCCGCACCCAGGAGCGGAACAGAGAAGACGCGATCGAACGGCTTGTTGATCTTATACGTCACGCCGCGGAGAAACCGAAGCCAAGGAAGAAGACGAAGCCGACCAAAGCGGCGAAGGAAAGACGGATCGAGAGTAAGAAACAGCGGGGCGAGACCAAGAAGATGCGGGGTAAAGGCAAGGCTTTTTTGGACGCAGATTAACGCAGAAACTGCGGATCAGAAATAAAAAAAGGATAAGAGCGTTTTTTCTGTGCTGTTGAAAAAACCGGCCTTATCTGCGGTCCTCTGCGAAAATCCGCGTCCCAACAGGTGTTCGGGGGGTGGGTGTTGACGCAGCCATGGAAAACCATAGACAAGGTAGATACGCCGGACGGAGTGCTTGAACTTCGCCAACGGGGCGAGCGGGATTTTCTGATCCTCATCAACAACCGCGTGCTCATGAACAGCAGCGCGAACAGGTCGGAATTCGCTCTCGGAGAACTGGCGTGCAAAGCCGTGTCAGCGGGAACGCGGCCGAGGGTGCTCATCGGCGGCCTGGGCATGGGGTTCACGCTGAAAGCAGCGCTCGATGCGCTGCCGCCTGCCGCGGAAGTCGTTGTTGCCGAGCTTAACCCGGCAACGGTCGCCTGGTGCCGGGGTCCTTTAGCCGGACTGACTATGAGCGCTGTGGATGACCCTCGCGTCTTCGTCAAGGTCGACGATGTTTCCTTTGTAATCGCGCAGTCGGCGAAGTCCGCCGCGAAAAAATTCGACGCAATCATCATCGACCTCTACGAAGGCCCGCATGCCCGAACGGATGCCGTGAACGACCCCTTCTACGGCAGCCGGGCATTGAAAAATACGGCGGCGGCTCTGGCGCCGGGCGGGATATTCGGCGTCTGGGGAGAGAACCCTGACGCGGGATTCGAGAAGCGATTGACTGCGGCTGGTTTCACATTCGAGCGCCACAGGCCCGGAAAGGGCGGATTAAGGCATGCGGTGTATGCAGCGAAGAGGCATGATGCGAAGATTCCGTAGTGCTCTAAGCGTGGTTATCTGAACCCTGAACTATTCCTTTTCCTTGAGCAGTTCCCTGATCCTCGGCATGCATTGTTTTCCCTTGCATGATCCCGAACCGGCGCCGGTCGTCTTCTTCAATTCTTCGACTGTCTTTAGTCCCGCCTTGATGTGTTTAAGGAACACGCTCTTCTTGATCCCCTTGCACCTGCATACCGGCTTTAGGCCGTCGATGATATCCTGGTTTTTCATAATTTCCCGTTACGTCTAAGGATAGCACAATTCCCTGCTATGGTCCCGGCAACGGGCGTAAAAGCTCCGGACGGAAGGATTTCTCCACGTGCGTGAAAAAAAAGCGGCCAGCCTTGCGGCAGGGCGCTTCGAGATGTGTTAATTGTTAATTACCAGGTCCGCGATCCATGGCACCCGGGAGAACCGCAGGTGCGCGTAGCCGCGTTGTAGTTCAAGGTGCTTACGGTGTTTGCTACGCCGTTCATGTGCGTCGCCGCAGTCACGGCAGTTGAACTATAGCCCGTGCCGTGGCAGGTGGTGCACGTCGCGCGGTTGCTATGGAACGAGTGCTGGCCCGTTGACGGCGGGATAGCGTGACAGGAACCGCATACCGGCGCAGGCGGTACATAGGTGCAGGCCTGTGACGTGACCGGCGTTCCCACGCAGCCAGAGGGAGACGCGGTCAGCATGTTCCTGGTCTGCGTGTTGTTGGACTGACATGCGCCATACGTGGAATAGGTATAGGTGCAGGTCGGCGGTACATAGGTGCAGGCCTGTGACGTGATCGGCGTTCCCACGCAGCCAGAGGGAGACGCGGTCAGCATGTTTCTGGTCTGCGTGTTGTTCGGCTGACATGCGCCATACGTGGAATAGGTATAGGTGCAGGTCGGCGGGACATAGGTGCAGGCCTGTGACGTAACCGGCGTCCCTGTGCAGCCTGCGGGAGTGGACGTCAGGAGGTTCCTGGTCTGCGTGTTGTTGGACTGACATGCGCCCCACACATCATAGGTATAGGCGCAGGTCGGAGGTACATAGGTGCAGGCCTGTGTCAGCACCGGAGTCCCACCCGTACAATTCGCGGGTAAACTCGATGCTACCGTTCTGGTCTGCGTGTTGTTGGCCTGGCACGCCCCAAATGCGTTATAGGTAAAGGATGTGCAAGTCGTAGTCGGAGGAACATAGGTGCAGGCCTGTGTCAGGACCGGCGTCCCTCCGGTGCAGCCTGAGGGAGACGAGGTCAGCAGGTTCCTGGTCTGTGTATTGTTAGACTGGCAAGCTCCCCACGCGGAATAGGTGAAGGAGGTGCAGGCCGTGACCGGCGGTACATAGGTGCAGGCCTGTGACAGAACCGGCGTCCCTCCGGTGCAGCCTGAGGGAGACGAGGTCAGCAGGTTTCTGGTCTGAGTATTGTTCGACTGGCATGCGCCCCACGCAGAATAGGTGAAGGAGGTACAGGCCGCAGGCGCGGGCGGTACATAGGCGCAGTTTTGTGTCAGGGCAGGCGTGCCTGTGCAGCCCGCGGGTGAGGATGACACAAGGCTCCTGACCTGCGTTCCGTTTGACAGGCATGCGCCCCAGGTCCCGTAGGTGTAGGTGCAGGCTGTCGGCGTCGGCGGTACATAGGTGCAGGTCTGCGAGAGAACAGGCGTGCCTGTGCAGCCCGAGGGAGACGTGGTAAGGATGTTTCTGGTCTGCGTTCCATCTGACTGGCATGCACTCCACGCATCATATGTATAGGCGCAGGCAGTCGATCCACCCGGACCGGCAGGCATATTTTCCGGATAGAAGGTTCCCGCGGCGAGATCATTCAGATGCCCTGAATAGATAACGGCGCCGGTCTGCCTGTTCGTAACGGTTACACGCCGTTCGGTCACTACAAACCGCACGTCGCGGAACATTGCAATAAGCCCGCTGTTATCGTCTTCTCTTTCGTCATCATCATCGTCGCCGGTGACCGCGTTGCCCGAAACCTCGTACAGCGCAAACAAAGGCGCCAGCACGTCGCGCAGGCTGTTTATGACTCTATCAAAATTGTCGGAGGTCCTGCGGTAATAATCGTCGCTGGACCGCATGGCGTAGAGTGCGCTCAGCTCCGTATCAGTCGCTGACGCGGCCGCTGCGATGTCCGAGATCGGGTTGATGTTGGCCCGGCCGCCGTTTTTCGAAATAGAATACAGAGTCTGGCCGGCTCCTGCCTGGTCAGTCCCTTCGGCCTTGAGAATCAAAGGCGGCGTGAGCCCGCTCACGTCAACAGTGTAACTCCCATTGCTGTT
>JAXIPA010000084.1:0-17121 GCA_045403145.1 Nitrospirota bacterium
GGAGGACGCAAAAATCGGGGGAATCACCCCTGCGGAATTGATCTTGAGCGGCAGGTGCGTGCTCTGTCCCTTGTAAATCTTTCTCCCGACCATCCGTTGCGCATACTGGATCGAGATCTTCCTCTGCCCGCGCTCCATCACGATGATGGCAGCCACGACACTGATAATCAGCGCTATGATGATAAAGACCATGAAGTAAGCGATTTCACCGGACCTCACCAATCCGACCGTATTGGTGACCGCGCTCGGGAAACCGGCCACGATGCCCGCAAAAATAATCAGGGAGATTCCATTGCCGATCCCGCGTTCGGTAATCTGCTCACCGAGCCACATAATGAAGGTTGTCCCCGCGGTGAGGGTAATCATGGTGAGAATGCGGAACGACCAGCCCGTCGACTCGACGAATGCTCCGTCTCCCATCTTCTCGATACCGACGGCCATCCAGAACGACTGAAATCCCGCGATCAAAACCGTGCCGTACCGGGTATACTCGGTGATTTTCTTACGACCGGCTTCTCCCTCCTTGGCCAGAGCCTGCAGCCGCGGAATCACCACGGTCAGCAATTGCAATACGATGGAGGCGGTAATATAGGGCATGATGCCGAGCGCAAAAATCGTGACTCTCGACAGCGCCCCGCCGGAAAACATGTCAAAAAACCCCATCAGGCCCGCGGCAGACTGGTGCAGGAACTGGCTGAGCGCCTCGCCCTTGACACCCGGAGTCGGGATATGGGCGCCTATGCGGTATACCGCCAGCATCAGGAGCGTAAAAACAATACGCTTCCGGAGTTCGGGAATATTGAATATATTTTTCAGGCCGGTGAACAAGGGTTAGATCACCTCGGCCTTTCCGCCGGCGGCCTGTATTTTATCAACAGCGCTTTTGCTGAACTTGTGGGCGCGCACCGTAAGCTTGGATTTTAGTTCCCCCGTGCCGAGAATCTTGACCCCTGCCTTCAGGTTCTTAATCAGACCGTTCTGCATGAGCGTTTCCGGCGTCACCGGATCAGAACCGGAAATTTTATCAAGGTCCGCCACATTCACGACGGAATATTCCTTCCGGAAAATATTCGTGAACCCTCGTTTGGGGATCCTGCGCTGCAAAGGCATCTGGCCGCCTTCAAAACCCGCGCCTTTGACGCCGCCGGAGCGGGCTTTTTGTCCCTTATGACCTTTTCCCGAGGTCTTTCCGGAACCCGACCCCACTCCTCTGCCGACCCTCTTTGCTTTTTTCTTTGCCCCTTGTGCGGGCTTCAGCTCTTCTAATCTCATAGTATGCGATCCTACGTTCGAACCCGAGGGTTAATTTTTTACTTCCTCAACCTGGAGCAGATGATTCACCTTGTTTATCATCCCGCGAATCTCTGGTGTGTCCTGGCGTACAACCGACTTGTTGAGTTTCTTGAGCCCAAGTCCGATCAGGACAACCTTGTGCTTTCCCGGGCGGGCTATTCCGCTTTTCACGAGTGTAATCTTGAGTTTTTTCGGTTCACTCTTCGTCATGTTAAGCCAGCTCCTCCACGGATCTACCCCTGAGCGACGCCACCTGTGCGGCGCTCCGCAACCGCATCAATCCGTTGATCGTCGCGCTGACCACATTATGCGGGTTGCTGGATCCGAGTGACTTGCAGAGAACGTTGCGGACTCCGACGACTTCCAGCACCGATCTGCTCGCGCCGCCCGCTATCAGTCCCGTACCTTCCGAAGCCGGTTTGAGCAATACCTTCCCGGCGCCATAGTGTCCCAAAATTTCATGGGGAATCGTGTCCCCCTTGAGGGAGACGAGAACCATGTTCTTCTTGGCCCGCTCCACCGCTTTTTTGATGGCAACCGGCGCTTCAGCTGCCTTGCCCTTGCCTACGCCGATCTTACCCTTGCCGTCGCCGACGACCACGAGAGCGCTGAAGTTGAACCGTTTACCGCCCTTGACCACCTTGGCCACGCGGTTCAGGTAGACCAGCTTATCCTTCAGACCGTCGCCTTCTTCCGCCTCTTTATTACCGTATCGCTCTGCCAATGCCGCCTCCGAAATAACTGCCTAAAAGGTAAGTCCTTTTTCCCGCGCCGCATCCGCCAGCGCCTTGACGCATCCATGATACTGATAACCGCCGCGATCGAACACGACCGCCTTGATGTCCTTGTCCAGCGCCCTAGAGGCAATGCTCGCGCCGACCTTCTTGGCCGCCTCGACATTGCCGCCGTGTTTCAGCCCGGTGTTTACCGTTTTTTCGGTCGTCGATGCCGTCACGAGCGTTTTCCCCGTCGTATCGTCGATGAGCTGGGCGTAAATATGGCTCAAGCTCTTGAACACGCTCAGCCGGGGCTTGGCCGCTGTTCCAAACACCTTTTTCCTGATCCGTACATGTCGTCTCTGTCTTGACTTTAGTTTGCTCTGTGCCACAGTTCACTCCATCCAGTCATTATTGCGGTAGGGGAAATTTTGCCTCATTATTCCACAATCCACAATCACAATCCGAAATCCGAATTTTTATTACTTCCCGCCCTTGCCGGCCTTGCCTTCCTTGCGGTGAATGACTTCGTTACTGTACTTGATGCCTTTCCCCTTATAGGGTTCGGGTTTTTTCAAACTCCTCAGGTTCGCCGCAATCTGGCCGACGAGCTGCTTGTCGACACCCTTCAGGACTATCTGGGTCTGCTTGGGGTCCACCGTCGCCTTGATCCCCTTGGGAAGGGGATAGACGACCGGATGCGAGAACCCGAGGCTGAGCATCAGGTTCGAGCCCTGCGCCGATGCCTTGAAGCCGACACCGGTAATTTCAAGGGTCTTTTCGTATCCCTTGCTGACACCCGTCACCATATTGGCGATCAGGTTCCTCGTCAAGCCGTGCAACTCACGGTACAACTTCTGATTCGACGGCCGTTCAACCAGTAGCTGGTTGTTTTCTTTCTTGATCGTCAGTTTCGGGTTCACATCCTGGCTCATCTCGCCCAGCGGACCCTTTACCGTAATCTTGCCGGTTTCGAGCTTGGCCTCGACTCCGGATGGAATCTCTATCGGTTTTTTCCCAACCCTCGACATGACAACTCCTACCTCTTCAAAAGGAAGAATTCGCTGACTGGCACTTACCACACGTGGCAGATAACTTCTCCACCCACATTATCCTTCTTCGCCTGCTTGCCGGTCTGTATTCCCTTCGGTGTCGACATGATCGCCGTTCCGAGACCCGCCAGGACTTTGGGGATCGCATCATTGCCGGCATAGACGCGGCATCCCGGCTTGCTCACCCGTTTCAGACCCTGAATAACCGGCAGTTCCTCGTCGGTATATTTCAGGTAGACGCGGATGAGCCCCTGCCTGCGGTCCTTCACGAGCTTCACGTTCTTCACGAATCCCTCATCCTTGAGGATCTTTGCGATCTCGATCTTCAGCTTCGACGAAGGAATGTCGACTTTTTCGTGCTTTGCCTTACTGGCATTGCGGATACGCGTCAGCATGTCCGCTATTGGATCGGTCATCATTTATTCAAACCCCTTTTTTACCAGCTCGCTTTTATCACGCCGGGGATCTCGCCCCGAAGCGCCCTGTTCCTGAAACAGATCCTGCACATGTCGAACTTTCTCAGATACCCCCGGGACCGTCCGCACAACGGGCAGCGGTGATACGCCCGCACCTTGAACTTCGAGGGTCTCTGCGCCTTAGCTATGAGCGACTTCTTTGCCATCGTTCCTCCATTACCACGTCCGGCCGCCGGGCTACTTCCGGTACGGCATGCCCAGGTGGGTGAGCAATGCCCTGCCTTCCTCATCGGTCTTCGCCGTCGTAACAATCACAATATCCATCCCGTGGATCGAGTCCACCTTGTCAATCTCGATCTCCGGAAAAATCACCTGTTCTTTTATGCCGAGCGAGTAGTTCCCCCGCCCGTCAAAGGACTTTGCCGAAATGCCTTTGAAGTCCCTGATGCGGGGCAGCGCGGCACTGATGAAACGGTCAAGAAACTCATACATGCGCTCGCGCCTGAGGGTCACCATACAGCCGATCGGCATACCCTCTCTCAGCTTGAAGGTCGCGATGGACTTCTTGGCGCGGGTTATGACGGGCCGCTGTCCGGAAATCTTCGCCATTTCCTCCGCGGCATGGTCGAGGGATTTTGCGTTCGTAATCGCCTCTCCCATTCCCATGTTCAGAACCACTTTGACGAGTTTCGGCGCCTGCATGGGGTTCTTATACTGAAATTCCTTCATCAGCGCGGGCACCGCGACGTCATGATACCGCTTTTTCAAGCGCGGCGTCGGAATCTTTTCGGGAGCGCTTTTTTCCCCTCCCCCCGCTGCCGCTGCTTCCTTCTTTGCAGCGGCCTCCGGTGCTTTGGCTTTTTTCGCTGCGGCCTTGGGGGCCTTGGCGGCCGTCTTCTTCTGGTCGCCGCCCTTTGTTTCCTTGGTTTTGTCTTTTTTATCTGCCATAGATCGTCTTCCCTGTTCTACCAGCTCGCACTGCCGGACAACTCAGTGGGAGCAGCTTAATCAATCGCCTCGCTGCAGGTCTTGCACACCCTCACACGCGGTCCGTCGCCCTGCGCCTGGCGCGCGACGGCCGTCGGCTTATCGCATTTTGAACAAATCAACTGCACATTCGACACCGCGATCGGGCTTTCTTTCTCGACGATACCACCCTGCCTGAGTTGCTGGTTGGGCCGCGTGTGCCGCTTTATCATGTTCAGCTTCTCCACCAGGAGCCGGTTCGTCGCGGGATAGACGGCTATGACCCTGCCTCTTTTCCCCTTCTCCTTGCCGGAGATCACCATCACATTATCATTTTTCTTTATCTGCATATTCTTTAAGTCCCTGCTTTTCCTCGGCTGGTATTGACGACCGTTCCTACAGCACTTCAGGCGCCAGTGAAATGATCTTCATAAAATTCTTCCTGCGGAGCTCGCGGGCGACAGGACCGAAAATACGCGTTCCGATCGGTTCGTTCGCATTGTTGATCAATACCGCGGCGTTCCGGTCGAATTTAATGTATGAGCCGTCCTGCCGGCGGACTTCTTTCGTCGTGCGAACGACAACAGCCTTGGCCACTGTCCCCTTTTTAACCTGTCCCTCGGGGATCGCCATTTTTATGGCCACCACGATAATGTCGCCGAGTGAGGCGTAGCGCTTGCGCGTGCCCCCGAGGACCTTTATACACATCACCTTTTTTGCACCGGAGTTGTCTGCTACGTCTAATACCGTCTGCTGCTGAATCATATGTCAATCCCCTGCGAAGATTTTACGTCCTTTTTATCAGTTATCAGTTAGCCTTCTCAACGATCTCAAGCACCTTCCACCGTTTTTCCTTTGACAGGGGCCGGGTCTCGATGAACCGCACCACATCGCCAACCTTGCACTCGTTCTTCTCGTCATGCGCCTTGAACTTGGTGGTGCGCTTGATGGTCTTGCCGTACTGCGAGTGCGCAATGCGCCTCGTCACTGCCAGCACGACCGTCTTGTCCATTTTGTCGCTGATGACCTCTCCGATGTACGCTTTTCTCTTTTTAGACTCTTCCATATTTTTCCTTTAACACCGTTTTTGCTTTTGCGATATCCTTGCGCAGCGTTCGCAGGCGCATCGGATTTTCTATCTGTCCCATCGCCTGCTGGACCCTGAGGTTGAACATCTCCTTCTTGAGTTCGCCGGCCTTTGCCTGCAACTCTTCGCTGGACAGGTCTCTTAATTCCCGTGCACGCGTCTTCATATTTCAGCCTCCCGTGAGACGAACTTCGTCGCAATCGGCAGCTTGTATGCGGCCAAGCGAAACGCCTCTTTGGCCACGGCCTCGTCAACGCCGCCCATCTCGTAGATCACCCGGCCGGGCTTCACCACCGCTACCCAGTACTCAGGCGCTCCCTTGCCTTTGCCCATGCGGGTTTCAGCCGGCTTTTTCGTTATCGGTTTGTCCGGGAAAATACGGATCCAGATCTTGCCGCCGCGCTTCACGTAACGGGTCATGGCAATACGCGCCGCTTCGATCTGCCGGCTGGTTATCCAGCCCGGCTCCAGAACCTTCAGGCCGAACTCACCATAGCTCACCTCGGCGCCGCGGTAAGCTGTGCCCTTCATTCTTCCCTTGTGCATCTTTCTGTGTTTTACTCGTTTGGGAGCTAACATGTTGACAGTCCTTTAATCGTTCGCAATTCGTTCTGGCGTAAACGTTTATGCCGCAGTGGTCGGCCGCTGGAGCACATCTCCCCGGTAGATCCAGACCTTTACGCCGATCTGACCCATCGTGGTTTTTGCCTCGAAGAACCCATATTGAATGTCGGCCCGCAGCGTATGAAGCGGCACCCGGCCTTCCCGGTACCATTCGGTCCGGGCGATTTCCGCGCCTGCTAAGCGTCCTGCGCAGGTGATCTTGATGCCCTGCGCACCCAGACGAAGCGCCGAGGTCACGGCCTTTTTCATGGCCCTGCGGAAAGCGATCCGGCGTTCCAATTGCAACGCAATGTTCTCTGACACGAGCTGGGCGTCCAGTTCGGGCCGCCTGATCTCCTGGATATTGATGTACATCTGCTTGCCGGTCATGGCTTCGAGATCTTTTTTGAGCTTGTCTACTTCGGCGCCCTTCTTGCCGATGATGATGCCGGGACGGGCCGTGTGAATGTTGATCTTGGCCTTCTGGCCTGCTCTCTCGATCTCGACCTTGGCAACGCCGGCATGCATGAGCCGCTCTTTCACGATCTTGCGGATCTTGATGTCCTCATGCAGGAGCGCCGCGTAATTCTTCTGGGAAAACCAGCGGGAATCCCACGTTTTGATGATGCCGAGCCGAAACCCTATCGGATGAACCTTTTGTCCCATGATGCCTCCGTTAAAAAACTTATGCTGAAAGCACCAGCGTTATATGGCTGGTCCTCTTCCTGATTACGTTTCCGCGGCCCATGGCCCGCGCCCGCATCCGCTTCATGGTGACGCCCTGATTGACATAGGCCTTGGCCACCTTGAGCGTGTCCAGATCGCCGGCCTTTTTCTGCTCGGCATTGGCGACCGCAGAATCGAGGAGCTTCTTGACGATCCGTGCGGCGTGGAGCGGTGTGAAGGTGAGGATATTGAGGGCGTCACCAACCATCTTTCCACGGATAAGATCGATCACCTGCCTCGCCTTTCGCGGCGTAATACGTATATGTCTGACTGTTGCGCTTGCTTCCATTTGATCATCCTCACTCATATGCACGACGCGCACGCGGTGCTCTTGCGAGCCTATTTCGGTTTCGGTGCGCTCGTCTTCTCGGCTGCCTTAGATCCGCCATGCGCCTTAAAGGTGCGGGTCGGCGAAAATTCACCGAGCTTATGGCCGACCATATTCTCGCTGACATACACCGGGATAAACTTTCTGCCGTTATGCACAGCCATCGTATGCCCGACGAAATCCGGTGTAATCGTCGATCTCCGGGACCAGGTCTTCACGATCTTTTTATCCCCGGCTGCATTCATGGCCTCTACTTTTTTCATGAGGCGCTCATCGATAAAAGGGCCTTTTTTAACTGATCTCGGCACCGTCTTCCTCCGCTTCCGTAGTTACCTGCTCTTCGTTCTTCTCGAAATTATAAATTTGTTCGTGGTTTTATTCTTCCGTGTCTTTGTCCCGTCAGGAAGGCCCCACGGCGAACAACCCGGTCTTCCACCGGATGATTTGCCTTCACCGCCGCCCAAAGGATGGTCGACGGGATTCATCGCCACACCGCGAACCCTCGGCCGCATACCCATCCAGCGAGCCCTGCCGGCCTTGCCGATACTGATATTCTCATGATCAAGGTTGCCCACCTGACCAATGGTTGCCATGCACTCAGAGCGGACCATGCGCACTTCCCCGGAGTTCAGCCGGAGCGTGGCATACTCGCCTTCCCGCGCCAGTAGCTGGACAGAAGCGCCCGCGCTCCGGGCGAGCTGGCCGCCCGCGCCTTTTTTAAGCTCCACGTTGTGGAGAACGGTACCCACGGGGATCGCGGTTATCGGAAGCGCATTCCCCGGCTTGATATCAGCCTCAGGGCCCGACATCACACCGTCGCCAACTTTCAGACCGAGCGGCGCGATGATGTAGCGCTTTTCTCCGTCAGCGTAGTGGAGAAGCGCGATCCTCGCCGTTCTGTTCGGATCGTACTCGATCTCAGCAACCTTCGCGGGAACACCGATCTTGTCGCGCCTGAAGTCGATCATCCGGTATTTTTTCTTGTGCCAGCCGCCCCGGTAACGCACCGTTATCTTGCCGCGGTTGTTTCTCCCGCCGCTCTGGCTGATTTTCACGAGCAGTGATTTCTCCGGCGTACTGCGCGTCACCTCTTCGAATGTCGAAGTGGTCTGGAACCGTCTTCCCGGAGACGTTGGGTTATAGGATTTTACCGGCATTTACGCACCCTCAAATATATCGATCTTTTCACCCGGCTTAAGCGTCACGTAGGCTTTTTTCCAGTCGGACGTGCGGCCCAGCCGCGTTCCGACCCGCTTTTTTTTGCCCGCAGTTTTCACCGTGGTGACGTCGGCGACCTTGACCTTGAAAATACCTTCGATCGCCTTTCTCACCTGCACCTTGTTGGCGTCAACCTTTACTTCAAACGTCAACACGTTGTTTTTTTCCTTGAGCCGCGTGCCCTTCTCGGTGATCCGCGGCACCCGGATGATATCATACAGATCCGTCGTCATTTCCCGTACACCTCCTGCATCGCGTTCAGTGCGTCCTGCGTGGTAATGAGGTAACGGTACTTAAGCACGTCGTACACGTTAATGTTGTTCATCCTGAGCACCTTGACCGAGGGGATGTTCCGCGCAGCCAGACTCAGGTTTTTGTTTTCCGCGGTGATGAGCACGAGGGCATTTTCCTGCACTCCGAGATTCTCAAGCAGCGATGACATCAACTTGGTCTTGGGTTCCGCCATCTCGAGGTTGTCGATCAGAATCAGCCTGTTGTCCGTAACCTTGGAGGCGACTGCATCAATGAGCGCCGCCCGCTTCGCCTTTTTCGGAAGCGAGTAGGAATAATCTCTGGGCGTGGGGCCGAAGATCGTGCCGCCATGTCGCCAGAGTGGCGAGCGGTTGCTGCCCGCGCGGGCTCTTCCGGTGCCTTTCTGCTTGAAAGGTTTTTTCCCGCCGCCGCTCACGAGTGCCTTGTTCTTGGTGGCTGCGGTTCCGGCTCTCCTGTTCGCAAGCTGGTTCACGACCGCAGCGTGCATGAGGGACGGACGTACTTCAGTGGAGAACAGGCTGGGAAGCTCCACGTCCTTCACTTTTTTATTCTTCTGGTCAACCATGGCGACTGACGGCATTTTGAATTTCCTCTGCTTCTCGATATTAATCAGCTTTATAGATAAGGACAAGACCATTCGCTCCGCCCGGCACTGCTCCGCGGACGAACAGCAGGTTCTGGTCCGACCGTACGTCTACCACTTCAATATTTTTTACCGTGACGTTCACTGCGCCCATGTGTCCCGGCAGCTTCTTCCCCGGCAATACCCGCGATGGGTAGGCGCTGGCGCCGATGGAACCGGGTCGGCGATTGAACATGGAACCATGGCCGCCGGGACCGCCGGCAAACTGGTGCCGCTTCATCACGCCGGCGAACCCCTTACCCTTGCTCACGCCGCTCACGGCAATCCGCTCGCCCTTTTTGAAAATATCAACGGTGACGACCTGTCCCTGCTCAAACTCGGCGGTGCGGAATTCACGCAGGAAACGGTGCGGCTGGATATTCGCCTTCTGGAAATGACCGGCAATTGCCTTGGTCACCCGCGCCTTCTTTTTCTCTTCACTGAACGCGAGCTGTACCGAGTCGTAACCGTCTTTTCCGGCAGTCTTCTTCTGGACCACGGTGCAGGGGCCTGCCTGGATCACCGTAACGGGGATGAGTTCCCCGCCGCTGAACTGCTGGCTCATGCCTATCTTTTTTCCAATAATTCCCTTGCTCATTGCCTATCCCTTCATCCGCATAACCGGACACGATGCATGTCCGCTCTCAAGCTCCGGCGGTCTGGTTTCAGAACTACAGCTTAATCTCCACATCAACGCCGGCAGCCAGATCAAGCTTCATGAGCGCATCAACAGTCTGCGGGGTAGGATCCAAAATGTCCATCAGCCGCTTGTGAGTCCTGATCTCAAACTGCTCCCGGGACTTTTTGTCCACGTGGGGAGAGCGCAGTACGGTCCAGCGGTTGATTCTGGTCGGGAGCGGTATCGGCCCGGATACCTTTGCCCCGGTCCGCTTTGCCGTATCCATGATCTCTAATGCAGACTGGTCGAGCAGTCTGTGGTCGTATCCTTTTAAGCGTATCCTGATCTTCTGTGTCACTGGTAGACCTCAATTTCGGATTTCAGATTGCGAATTTTTTCGGCTCTCATTCCGCATTCCGAAATCCGCATTCCGCAATAAATTTACTCGATCACTTCGGTGATGACGCCTGCGCCCACGGTACGGCCGCCCTCGCGGATGGCGAACCGGAGCCCCTGGTCCATCGCGATCGGGGTGATCAGCTCCACGCTGCACGTCATGTTGTCCCCGGGCATCACCATCTCGACGCCCTCGACAAGCTTCACCACGCCCGTCACGTCCGTCGTACGGAAGTAGAACTGCGGACGGTAGCCGTTGAAGAACGGTGTGTGACGACCGCCTTCCTCCTTCGTCAGGATGTAGGCCTCTGCCTTGAACTTGGTGTGCGGCGTGATGCTCCCCGGCTTGGCCAATACCATCCCGCGCTCCACGTCTTCTTTCTTGATGCCGCGAAGGAGCACGCCGACGTTGTCGCCGGCCTCGCCCGCGTCCAGAAGCTTCCGGAACATCTCTACGCCCGTGACTATGGTTTTCTGCGTGGGCTTGATGCCCACGATCTCTATTTCGTCGCCCACCTTCACGATCCCGCGCTCGATCCTGCCCGTCACCACCGTGCCCCGGCCCGCAATGGAGAAAACGTCTTCAAGCGGCATAAGGTACGGCTTGTCGATGTCGCGCTTGGGCTGCGGAATGTAGCTGTCAACGGCGGCCATCAGCTCCAGGATGCTCTTGTACTCCGGTGCGTTCGAGTCCTTACTCTCGCTCTGGAGGGCCTTTAACGCGCTCCCCTTCACGATCGGGGTCTTGTCCCCGGGGAACTGGTACTTGGACAACAGCTCCCGGATCTCAAGCTCGACCAGCTCGATCAACTCGGGGTCGTCCACCATGTCCACCTTGTTCATGTAAACGACGATATAGGGCACGCCGACCTGACGGGCCAGGAGGATGTGCTCGCGGGTCTGAGGCATCGGGCCGTCGGCGGCTGACACCACGAGTATCGCGCCGTCCATCTGCGCCGCGCCGGTGATCATGTTCTTTATGTAGTCCGCATGGCCGGGACAGTCGACATGGGCATAGTGACGGTTTTCCGTCTGGTATTCCACATGCGCCGTGGCGATCGTGATGCCGCGTTCCCGCTCTTCCGGGGCCTTGTCGATATTATCGTAGGAAACAAAGGTCGCCATGTTCTTGAAGGAAAGCACCTTCGTGATGGCCGCCGTCAGGGTCGTCTTGCCGTGGTCCACGTGGCCGATGGTCCCCACGTTTACATGCGGTTTTGTCCTCTCAAATTTTGCCTTTGCCATGATATCCGCCTCCTGTTGGGAAGTGAAACTCTACTGTGAGAGTGAACTGATGATTACTTCTTGACCGTTTCGCCTTTTACCTTAGCAATGATCTGCTCTGATATATTTTTCGGTACTTCTTCGTAGTGTGCAAACTGCATGGTGTAGGTCGCTCTTCCCTGGGTCTTGGACCTTATGTCCGTCGCATAACCGAACATCTCCGAGAGCGGCACCTGCGCAGTGATGACCCGTCCGGCCCCCCTCATGTTCATACCCTGTACCCGGCCGCGACGGGAACTGAGGTCGCCGATGATGTCTCCCATGTATTCCTCGGCGCATACGACCTCAACTGCCATGATCGGCTCGAGCAGTGTCGGGTTGGCCCTTGCAGCACCTTCCTTGAATCCCATGGAGCCGGCGATCTTAAAGGCCATTTCCGAAGAGTCGACATCATGATAAGAGCCGTCGATGAGCGTAACTTTCATGTCAACCACGGGATAGCCGGCAAGTACGCCGTTTTCCATGGCCTCTTCAATGCCCTTCTGGGTCGGCCCCACATATTCCTTGGGAACCGATCCGCCCACGGTCTTATTGACGAACTCAAACCCTTTGCCCGGTTCCTGAGGCTCGAGCTCCAGAACCACATGGCCGTATTGACCGCGTCCGCCTGACTGACGGATGAACTTGCCTTCCGCAGTAACTTTCTTCTTGATCGTTTCGCGGTACGCCACCTGCGGTTTGCCCACATTCGCGTCAACCTTAAACTCGCGTAAAAGGCGGTCGACGATGATCTCCAGATGAAGCTCTCCCATGCCCGAGATGATGACCTGCCCCGTCTCCTGATCGGTCATCACGCGGAACGAGGGGTCTTCCTGCATGAGCTTCTGGAGCGAGAAGCCAAGCTTTTCCTGGTCTGCCTTGGTCTTGGGCTCGATGGCCACGGAGATCACCGGCTCCGGGAAGATCATGGCCTCCAGAATGACGGGCTTGTTTTCATCGCAAAGGGTATGTCCCGTGAGCGTGCTCTTGAGTCCCACAGCCGCGCAGATATCGCCGGAATAGATCTGCTCGATCTCCTCGCGTTTGTTTGCGTGCATTTTGAGGAGCCTGCCGACACGCTCCCTGGTTCCCTTGGTGGAGTTGTACACGTACGACCCGGATGTCAGCGTCCCGGAATAGACCCGGATGAACGTGAGCTGCCCGACGAACGGATCGGTCATGATCTTGAAGGCTATGCCCGCAAAGGGCTCGCTATCGGATGCCGTGCGGACTATTTCCTCGCCCTTGGGACCAATGCCCTTAACCGGCGGGATGTCCAGCGGAGACGGGAGGTAGTCCACGACCGCATCGAGAAGAAGTTGAACGCCTTTATTCTTGAATGCCGACCCGCAGATAACGGGGAAAATGGTCATCGCGATCGTTCCCTTGCGGATCGCTGCCATGATTTCGGCCTCCGTCGGCGTCTCTCCGTTCAGGAACTTCTCCATCACGGTGTCGTCAGCGTCGGCAATCTTCTCGATCATCTTCTCCCGATACTCTTTTGCTTTGGGGAGAAGCTCGGCCGGGATATCCCCGACCACGTATTTAGCGCCGAGGGTTTCGTCGTCGAACAGAACAGCCTTCATCTTCACGAGATCAATGCATCCGCGGAACTTATCTTCGGCGCCGATGGGAAGCTGGATTGGAACCGCGTTCGCGCCAAGCCGATCGGCCATAGACTGCACGCTCATGTAGAAGTCCGCTCCGATGCGGTCCATCTTGTTCATGAACGCGATACGCGGAACCTGATATTTATCCGCCTGGCGCCAGACCGTCTCGGACTGGGGCTCTACGCCGCTCACCGAGTCGAATGCCGCCACCGCGCCGTCGAGAACACGGAGCGACCGCTCCACTTCGATGGTAAAATCCACGTGTCCGGGCGTATCGATGATGTTGATGCGCTTGTCCCGCCAGAAACACGTCGTCGCCGCAGACGTGATGGTGATGCCGCGCTCCTGCTCCTGGACCATCCAGTCCATGACCGCGGTACCGTCGTGCACTTCGCCGATCTTATAAGAAACACCGGTATAGTAAAGAATGCGCTCGGTCGTCGTCGTTTTTCCGGCGTCGATGTGAGCCATAATGCCGATGTTCCGGGTATTTTCTAATGAATACTGCCTAGCCACTGCCTGCTACCTCCGCTCCAACATGAACACCTTACCAGCGATAGTGGGCGAAGGCTTTATTGGCCTCTGCCATCCGGTGTACGTCATCCTTCTTTTTTACCGCCGCGCCCGTGTTGTTCGAAGCATCAAGGATTTCTCCGGCGAGCTTGTCAACCATGGATTTTTCTGGCCGCTGCGATGCGTAGAGCCGCAACCACCGGTAGGCCAGCGAAAGCCTGCGCGGCTGCTTGACCTCGATCGGCACCTGATACGACGCGCCGCCAACCCTCCGTGATTTGACCTCAAGGGTGGGCTTCAGGTTCTCAACGGCCTTTTTGAAAACGGCAATGGGATCGCCGTTGGTCTTCGCCTGAATCCGGTCCAGGGCCTTATAGCAGATCGCCTCAGCCGTGCTCTTTTTCCCCTTGCGCATGAGAACGTTCACAAACTTGGCGAGCATCTTGCTGTTGTACTTCGGATCCGGCAATGTTTCTCTTTTTACGATAACGGTTTTTCTCGGCATAGCGTACCTTCTCTAAATATCATCGCCGCCTCTGCGGCCTCTTAGTCAACCAGCGCACAACCGCTACTTCGGACGCTTCGCTCCATACTTGGAACGGCCCTGCTTGCGGTTTGCAACCCCCACGGTGTCCAACGTTCCCCGCACGATGTGATACCGCACACCGGGAAGATCCTTCACCCTGCCTCCGCGGATGAGCACGATGGAATGCTCCTGCAGATTGTGCCCCACACCCGGGATATACGTGGTAACTTCCATCCCGTTCGTGAGCCTGACCCTTGCCACTTTCCGGAGGGCCGAGTTGGGCTTCTTCGGGGTTGTGGTATACACTCTGATGCAGACCCCCCGCTTCTGGGGGCAGCTCTTGAGCGCAGGGCTCTTGGTCTTGCTTGCAGCGAGCGACCTGCCTTTTCTTACCAATTGACTGACGGTAGGCACAAGAATAACTCCTTAAAAACTACGAAATTGTACTTTTTTAAAAACATTGAGTCAAAACCCGGTAATTATATCGATATGAGGTGAAGTTGTCAAGCTTTTTTTAGCTCAAGAACATTCATATTCTGAATATACCGGTACCCCTCGCATAGGGCCAGATCTCCCGGCCGCATGCCCGGCGCCGGCAGCCGGAACGCGTCAGCAACTGACCGTCGGCTTTTAACCAGTGCTCTCTTCCCTGGACCGTTCTGCCTCACCGTCGGCAACTACATAGGTATTCCGGTATTCTATCATGCCGGTACCCGCCGGGATCAGCCGGCCCATGATAACGTTTTCCTTCAGTCCCACCAGATCGTCTACCGCGCCGGTGATGGCCGCCTCGGTCAACACGCGCGTTGTTTCCTGGAATGACGCTGCGGAGATGAAGCTGTCCGTGGTAAGCGAGGCCTTGGTGATGCCGAGGAGGATCGGCCGCGCCGTCGCCGGCTTGCCGCCCCTGGCGATCACCGCCTCGTTCTCCCGCGCGAAGGCGAAACGGTCCACCTGTTCGCCGATGAGGAACACGGTGTCACCCGCCTCCTCGATCCGGACTTTTCGAAGCATCTGACGCACAATGACTTCGATATGCTTGTCGTTGATGGAGACGCCCTGAAGACGATAAACCTGCTGCACTTCATCCACGAGATATTTCTGGAGCTCTTTGGGGCCGAGCACGTTCAGGATATCGTGGGGATCCACGGGGCCGTCCATGAGCGGTTCACCGGCGGTCACCCAGTCTCCCTCGTGCACATTCACGTGTTTGCCCTTGGGTATGAGGTACTCCTTCTCGTTGCCCATGCCGTCCTTCACAAGGATGCGGCGCATGCCTTTGACGAACCCGCCGAACTCCACCGTGCCGTCGATCTCGCTGATGATCGCCTGCTCTTTGGGCTTCCGCGCCTCGAACAGTTCGGCGACCCTCGGGAGGCCTCCGGTGATGTCCTTGGTCTTCGTGGTCTCGCGCGGAATCTTGACCAGAATGTCCCCGGGGAAGACCTCATGGCCCTTATCCACGAGGATATGGGCGCCGGCAGGCAGAAGATAGCGCGCAACGACATTGGAGCCCGGCAACCGGGCCGTCTTGCCGTGCTGGTCCTTGATCGAGATTCTCGGCCGCAGGTTCTGGTTCGGATAGTCGATGATCACCTTGCGGGACAGGCCCGTGACCTCGTCCACTTCCTCGCGCATGGTCACGCCTTCGATGATGTCGCCGAACGCAATCTTACCGCCGATTTCAGTCAGGATCGGCAATGAATACGGGTCCCATTCAACGACTTTCTGGCCCACATCGACTTTATGTCCGTCCTGCACCTTGAGCCGGGCGCCGTAGATGATGGCATATTTCTCTTTCTCACGCCCGGTCTCGTCATAAATGGCGATGCTGCCGCTGCGGGACATCGCCACGTAGTCGCCTTCCTTGTTCTTCACCGTGTTCAGGTTGATATACTTCAGGATGCCGGCGTTCTTTGCCTCGAGCACGGTCTGTTCGACCACTTTGCTCGCCGTACCGCCGATGTGAAACGTCCGCATTGTAAGCTGCGTTCCGGGCTCGCCGATGGACTGTGCGGCAACGATGCCGATGGCCTCGCCGATGTCCACGAGCTTGCCGCGGCTGAGGTCTCTGCCGTAGCACATTTTGCACACGCCGCGCAGGGACTGGCAGGTCAGCACCGACCGGATCTTGATGCGGTCGATGCCCGCCTCGTCGACCCGTTTCACGAGTTCCTCGTTGATCTCCCTCTTGGTGCCTATGATCACTTCCTTAGTGATCGGGTCCTTGACGTCCTCAGCGGCTACGCGGCCCAGGAGGCGCTCTGACAACGGCTCGATGATTTCCCCGCCCTCCACGAGCGATCCGACAATGATGCCGTCGGTCGTGCCGCAGTCGTCCTGGGTGATGATCACATCCTGCGACACGTCGACGAGACGCCTTGTCAGGTAACCCGAGTTCGCGGTCTTAAGAGCCGTGTCCGCAAGGCCCTTGCGCGCGCCGTGGGTCGAGATGAAGTACTGCAGCACCGTGAGGCCTTCGCGGAAATTCGCCGTGATCGGCGTCTCGATGATCTCGCCCGAGGGTTTGGCCATCAGTCCGCGCATACCCGCGAGCTGCCTGATCTGCTGCGTGCTGCCGCGCGCGCCCGAGTCGGCCATCATGAAGATGTTATTGAACGAACGGGCCTCCACAAGCTCCGACTTCTTCGCGCCGCCCAGTTCGACGGCCTCCATGCCGAGTTCGGCCATCATTTCATCGGCGATCTTCTCGGTCACGTTCGCCCAGATGTCGATTTCCTTGTTGTAGCGCTCGCCGTTGGTGATGAGACCTTCCGTATACTGGTGATGGATCTCCATGACCTCTTTCTGGGCCTGGTCGATGAACTTCTGCTTCTTGCTCGGTATGTGCATGTCGGAGATGCAGATGGAGATGCCGGCGCGGGTCGCGAACT
>JAXIPA010000251.1:0-4756 GCA_045403145.1 Nitrospirota bacterium
TTGGACGCGGCGGGCGGAGCGTGTACCTATTAGACGCATGGGTTTCATGCGGACATTACTTCCATGGTTTGCATCGAGGGGGGCGCTTAGCTCCCCTCGATCTTTGTTAATAAATGAAAAATTTTAAAAAAACATGGCTGATTCCCTTTTTGCTCCTTAGCGTAGCGAGGACGGTTCTTGCTGCGGATTCAGGCATCTATCTCCTTTATTTTTTCTCAACTGACTGCCCTCAGTGTGCACGTGCTACGCCGATCATGAAAGAGCTGAGCGCGACGTTTCCCGTCCAGGGTCTGCTGTACGGGAAGGGCGACACCGAGCCCATGCCTTTTGATGTGAAGAGGGGGGACAAGGCGGCTTCCAAAAAATACGGGGTAACCGGAGTGCCGTCGCTGGTTATTCTGGAGAACGGCTCTTTCAGAATGATGATCAAAGGAGAGCACGACATAAAAGACGCGCCAAAAATCCTGAATGCATTCAAGAATGGCGCCTTATCTGTGTCGGAAGTGGTTGAAAAAGGCGCGGAGAGGCGTTATATTGTCGTAGGTTGGGTGGTCAGCAGGGGCGAGTACTTCAAAGACGCAAGGTTTTTTCTAACCGACCGGCAGAAGACCATTTCCGTGAAGCCCTGGCTTCCTCTTGAAGCGGTAAAAGCCCCTCTTCGCGGGAGACGAGCCAGGCCGCGGCTCATGTCCGATGTCATCGACAACGTCGTGGTCCTCGAAGGCACGTGGACCGGGAGCGGGCCGGCCAGTCAATTCGTAGCAGAAAGGGAAATATCCTTTGAATAAAGTGCTGGCTGGCATCCTCTGCATGCTCTTCTTCCATTCCCCGGTCTTCGCCGCGCCGCATCTCTTCAAATCCAAACCAGAGCCGGTTGAGCGGCCCGGCACGCCGCTCCGGGAACGTTTTGCGCCTAAATTCCCGGGCGCGATGTTCTTCGCTCCCGCGGCCTATCCCGCCGCAGTGAAAATTCTTTTTCTTCGCGTCGAATTTCAAAACGACGCGAACCCCGCTGCCTCGCGGGTGACGGGCAGCGGTCTGTGGAACGATCCGGCCTATTCCCGCAACAACGATCCGGACTTCTGGGTCAATAACGCAAAAGCGAACTTTATCAATTACTGGAACGAGAACTCCTACGGGCAGTTGATCATCTCCGTTGATGTGTCTCCGGCCGTGTATCAGCTTCCTCACGGCATATCGCACTACGGCACCGAATCGAACGAAGCGCTCGAAAACCTCATTTACGACAGCGTCACGGCGGCGAAAAGCGACGCCAATGCCGTCACCAGGATCGCCGATCTCACGATCTATGACGCCATCCTCATCGTGCATGCAGGGGCGGGAGAGGAATCGGACGTGGTCGGCGACTCCTCGAACGATATCTGGTCTCTCTATTATTCGAACGATTCCATCGCGCCGAACGCGCGGCCCGCTGATGACGCGTGTTCCAACTGCCTTACCCTTACGGGGTCGAAAGGTACGAATATCCCCGTCACGGAGGCGATCATCATGCCTCAGACAGACACGCAGGACAGCGTCGTCGTCGATCCCCTGGGCGTGTACGTCCACGAGTTCGGCCACTGGCTCGGCCTGCCGGACCTGTACTGTACGGGACTGTTCTGCCTTCCGGACGGAGTAGGCAGGTGGAGCCTCATGGGAGACGGGATTTACAACTCCGATCCGAATGATCCGCCCGCCTGCGCGGCGGACAGGAACCAGTGCGTTTTCGGCAACTCTCCCGCCCATCTGGACGCCTGGAGCAAGGTCCGGCTCGGATGGGTCCCGGCCGCGACGGTCACCGCGAACGTCAGCGAGGGCATCAAGGTCTTGAACCCCGTCGAAACAAGCCGCGACATCATCAGGATCCAGGCGTCATCTGACGCGGACACCCAGTATTATCTGCTTGAGAACCGCCAGCAGACGGGATTTGACAAGGGTCTGCCTGGCCACGGCCTGCTGATCTGGCTTGTCGACGATTTTGTGATGAACAACAACCTTGCCTCGAACAGCGTCAATAACAGCAGGTTCCGGCCCGGTCTCAAGTTGATCGAGGCGGACAACGACCAAAAACTCCTGATCTTCGGCTGCAGCGGTGCTGACGATGACTGCGGAAGCCCCGGTGATCCCTTCCCGGGCGCCTCGAACAATACCGCGCTCACGCCGCACACGACGCCTTCGTCTCTGCCGTACACTCCCTACGCGTGGGTCAACATCAGGGACATAGCCGAGAATTCATCGATCATCACCGCGACGATCGGCTTCGCGCCCCTCCCGCCGCAGTCGCCGGGCGTGCACTCGAACATTGTGGCATGGCCCGCGAGCACGGACGCCACAGTGACCGGGTACAAGGTGTACCGGAACGGCCAGTTCATCGGACAGACCGGGACGACTTCCTTCACTGACGCTGCGGCGCAGAGCGGCTATGCCTACCGGATCACGGCAACCGATTCCCAGGGCGATGAATCCGATTTTTCCGGCCAGGCCATTGCGAACATGGCGGCGAGCGACGGCGGCGCTGGAAGTTCGAAATGTTTCATTGCGACAGCCGCGTACGGTTCCGGCCTTGATCCGCATGTCGGGGTGTTGCGGGATTTCCGGGACCGGCATCTCCTGACGAATGCAGCGGGCAGGGCCTTTGTCGCCCTCTATTACCGCGTGTCTCCGCCGGTTGCAAACCTGATCAGCCGCCATGAACACCTGCGGACGTTCACGCGCTGGGCGCTGACGCCGGTCGTGTTCGCGGTCCGGTACCCCCTGATTTCCTTGGTATTGCTTTTGGGTTTGATTGTTGTTCTGGTATTCAGGGTGAGACGTGTAAGAGCGTAGCACTTCATCTTATTTGTCATTCCCGAAGATGTAATCGGGAATAAGGTTTTGCATTATGAAAAGTCGAACCGGATTCCCGATAGCGTCGTTCGCCCTGCACTCGTTTATGGCCGCGCTTTCGCAAGAGCAGACCACGCTACGCACTCGTAAACACGGGTGCAGGCGGGGATGACCGGCAAAGGGCGGTCACTTCCCCTTGCTTTCCTGCCACAACCGCTCCATTTCCGCGAGCGTCATGTCGTTCAATGCCTTTCCCGCTTCCGCTGCGTGTTCCTCTATGTACCGGAAGCGCTGGATGAACTTGCTGATGGTCTTCCGGAGCGCGTCCTCGGGGTTGACGCCCAAAAACCGCGAGATGTTCACGAGCATGAAAAAGATATCGCCGAGCTCTTCTTCTATGCCGGCCGGGTCTTCTTTCTGGAGCGACTCCTTGAACTCCGCAATCTCTTCGTCAAGCTTGGGTAAAGCCTCTTCAATGCGGGCCCAATCGAACCCGACGCGCGCGGCCCGCTCCTGAAGGCTGTGGGCGCGCAGCAGCGACGGCAGATGCCGCGGCACTCCTTCCAGGACCGAGGTGCGCTCCTCATATCCTTTTTCCTTTTTTTTGATCTCTTCCCAGTTCGCCAGGACTTCCTTGTCCGTGCTGAGTTCCGCATCACCGAACACGTGGGGATGGCGGCGGACCATTTTTTCAAGGTTGGCGGCGACCACGTCCTGAATTGAGAACTGGCCCCGTTCCTCGGCGATGCGCGCATGAAATATGATCTGGAACAGGAGGTCTCCGAGCTCTTCCTTCACCTTCGCGGGAGAGCCTTCATCAAGTGCGTCTATGACCTCATAGCATTCTTCGACAAGAAAAGGCTTGAGCGACTCCGGCGTCTGCTTCCGGTCCCAGGGGCAACCGTCGGGGCCCCGGAGCCTGGCCATCAGTGCGACGAGATCGGGGAAATTGTCGTGCATGTAATACCTCTGGTTGTCCGGGTTATCGCAGGAGTGTCCCTTGGAGCCGCCCCCGTAAAACGTCTTCACCTTACACAATCAGGACGTGGTTGGCAAGCTTTTTTCTTGAAACACCAATGCGTTATGTGGTAATCTAACTTTGTTGCCATTTGAGCGCCATAGTTTTCGAAAGGAGACAGACCATGCTTCAGCGTTCGTTGTACGCGGTCATTATTCTCGCAGTGTTTATAGTTCTTACCGGTATGGGCGGGACCGGAGGCTTTGAGCGGGCGCCGAGGGTCGAGAAAAACTTCGCCGTCACTGTTTCCGATGCCTCGGGAAGAACGATCGAAGGTGAAAAATTTAGTTGGGAAGGACGGGTCCACATCGCGGGGTACCTGGGCATGGCCCAGGTGACGATGCCCTTTGAACGGCTCAGAGAACTGACCGTGGGCGAGAAGAAAGAGCGGAAAGTGAAGGTCACCGCGCGCCTGACGGATGGGACGGAAACGAGTTTTGATGTTGACGCGAAGACCCGCTGCTTCGGCGAAGCGTCGTTTGGCAGCTTCATGCTCCAGATGGACGAGATCAAGACGGTTATCTTCAAGAAAAATTGAAGATTGAGAATGGAAAATTGAGAATTGAGAATTGAATGGTGACGAAGGGTAAAGGCATTTCAACGCAGAGGGCGCGGAGGAGTCGGAAAGGACGGAAGGTGGGAAGCCGAAAAGATGAGAGGTTGGGACAATAACCCCAACTTCCCAACTTCTTGACTTCCCACCTTCGGTTTTTATACCGTGAACGGCTTGGAACAAAAATTGACGATACCAGACGCCGGCGGCATCAAAGCAACGCTTGAGGAAGAAGGCGCGGTCATCCGGGACGCGCACTTTGCGGGCGCCGGCGGCAGTGAAATTGTTCAGCGCCGGACGAGTCTCATCGACAGGCTGCTCCGCGAGGCGCATACCCGCCTCTCGGTCTCCTGCCCCAT
>JAXIPA010000096.1:0-4121 GCA_045403145.1 Nitrospirota bacterium
CTCCCTCCGCCGGGTCTCCTTGACAGGGAAATTGATCCCCGTTACCGTACGCGCGACATTCATCACCTCGCGGACCGAATATCCGTGTCCATATCCGCAGTTGAACACCTCGCTTTTCCCGCCCTGCATAAGATATTCGAGCGCAAGAATGTGGGCATCCGCAAGGTCCATGACATGGATGTAGTCCCTGACGCAGGTGCCGTCCGGAGTGGGGTAGTCTGTCCCGTTGATGGAGACCTGCTCCCGCTCACCCTTCGCCGCCTTCAGGATGAGAGGTATCAGGTGGGTTTCCGGATCATGCCGTTCTCCGATCCTTGACAGGGGGTCTGCCCCGGCGGCGTTAAAATATCTGAGTGAGACGTATCGCAAATCACCGGCAAGAGACAGATCGCGCAGCACCTGTTCAATGAACGCTTTTGACGACCCATAGGGATTGATGGGTTTGACAGGGGCATCTTCGTCAAGCGGCGCGCTCTGCGGGTCTCCATACACCGCAGCGGTCGAGGAAAAGATGAAATTCCGGACCCCGAGGTCCGTCATGGCTTCGAGCAGCCGGACCGTGTTCGCGCTGTTATTATTGTAATACTTCATCGGTTTCAGGACGGATTCTCCGACCTGGATGAAGGCGGCAAAGTGCATGACCGCGTCGGGTTTGAAATCCAGCAGCGTTTTCCTGAGTAATTCCGCATCGCCCAGATCGCCGACGACGAGGGTCCCCTGCAAGAGGGCGTCCCGATGGCCCGTCGAGAGGTTGTCGTACACCATGACCTCTTGTCCCTTTTCTCCCAGCGCCGAAACGATATGGCTTCCGATATATCCCGCGCCGCCGGTGATAAAAATCTTCATTTTTTGAACAACTCCTTAACCAGATTTTAACTTCCCATTTTCCTATTTTCCCAACTTCTGAACTTCCCGCCTCTCAGTACGCTCCCTCTTTCTTCAGCACCACCTTAACGGTCTTGAATAAAATCACCAGATCGAGCCATACCGACCAGTTGAGCACGTACCATGCGTCGAGCCGCAGCCGGTCGTCAAAGGTAAGTTTGTTCCTGCCCGACACCTGCCATAAGCCGGTAATGCCCGGCGGGGTCAGCAGGATCATATCGATATAAAAGACCATGTCCTTTTCTTCGCGGGGAAGGTAGGGCCGCGAACCGACGAGGCTCATTTGACCTTTCAGGACATTGATGATTTGCGGCAGTTCATCAAGAGACGTCTTCCGCAGGAACGCCCCGATCCTCGTGACCCGCGGATCGGGACCTTTCAATTTCTTATATTCCCGCCACTCTTCGGCTGCGTCAGAATGAGTTTTCAGATACGCATCGAGCAGCTCTTCATTGTTCAGGAACATGGTCCGAAACTTTATGCAGTTGAAAAGCGACTTGCCTTTCCCGAAGCGTCCCTCGATGTGAAATGCCGGCCCCGGCGAATCGAGCTTGATCAGCAACGCGAGAAGCGCGATCACGGGGAGCAGAATCGGAAGCAGAAGAATGGAGAGCAGCAGGTCGAAACATCTCTTGACGAAGCGGTTAAATGGCGACTTCAGGTTGTTGTTTATTTTCAGCAGAAAAAGTTGCTCCATGAAGAGATGGTAGAGCTCCGTATTGGTCAGCGCTACGCCTTTCACGTCGGGTACGAGCAATACGGACTTCGTATACTTCTGGATCTCGTTCGTGAGTTCGGAAAGCCTCTCGTTAGAAAGGGACGGTATTGCGATGATGACCGTTGAGATGTCGAGCAACCCGACGAATTTCCTGAAATGCCTGATCTTCCCGAAGACCCTGTAGGTCCTGCCGCCGACGGTCACATTTTTCCCGATACGTTCATCATCATCCAGAAAACCGATCACGTGATAGCCAAGGTGGATGTCAGCATTGATGCCTTTGGCCGTTTCAAGGCCCGCGGCACCGGCCCCAATGATGACCACATTGTCTTTCCAGAGGCCGAGGGAATACAGAAATTTTTTACCGAAGAGCCGGAACAGGGGGAAGAAAAAAATGCTGAAACACCAGTGAAAGAGGACGGTCAGGCGGGATAGGTCACCCGATATTTTCCCGAGGGTTATGATGGACAGGATTGCCACGGTCGATGCCGAGACGGCTTTCAGCAATTCCTTGGTCTCGTCCCAGAAGGGGAGTTTACGGATGTAAAGCCTTTCGTAGGCGATGAAGGCGATAAAGACGACCGGCAGCCACCAGATCCGGAGAAAAAAGGGAAGCGCGAGCTGGACCGGGAAGACATGGGGGTACAGGACGTCCAGCAATGCCCTTACGTAGTATGCGGAGAGGAGTGAACAGTAAAAGGCCGCAATGTCCAGAAACAAAAGCGAGAGTACTTTGAAGCTGTTCTTCACCATTCCGTTCAAAAAAGGACTCCATGAATCGCGTCTGCTGTTCCTCGAGGGTCAAAGATAGTATAATTCCCGGCAAAATGCAAGATGAATTGCGAAGACTGCTGCGCAGCTTTTCTCTATATATTTTTTCGTCCTCTTTGAGAAATGTCTTATAATGCACGTCCTGCCCCCGGCCTTCTCTTTGTCATAAAAATGCTTCCATCCAGCTCGTAAATATGGTATAAATATGCAACTTTTTACGGTTTGTATAAATTGTTGCGAGGGAAGTATAGTCTGCACGGCGACTTTATCATTCCGCTTACGATATGTTGCCGCTAAGTGTCTGGAATTACGATAAAAAACCGACTCGAATCTCAAAGGAGCAGGGCGTTCAGTTTAATCTGATTCGCGGCGGCACATAACGTTGAATCTGAGTTTGCTCATAGAATTAACCAAGCGGGATTTCACCGAACGGTATTCGGGGTCCGTCCTCGGCATCTTCTGGACCTTCCTCTGGCCTCTGGTTAACATCTTCGTCTACATCGTCATTTTTTCCCAGGTCATGGGAGCGCGGCTGCAGGGGTCATCGTCCACCTACAGCTATGGCATTTACCTCGTTGCCGGCATCCTGCCCTGGACGGCTTTCGCCAATACCGTGTCCCGGTCGGCTACGGTACTGGTCGACAAAAAGCATATTATCTCGAAGATCAGGGTTAATTTGTCGTCCCTTCCGCTGTACGTCGTCATGTCGGAGAGCATCACATTCCTGATCACGCTGACGATCTATGTGCTGTTCCTTATCGCAACGAACGCGCCGGTGCATAAGACGGTCTTCCTGCTGCCCGCCGTGTATCTCGTCCAGCAGATCTTTGCCTTTTCCCTGGGATTTCTGATATCGATCTTTCATGTATTCGTCAGGGACCTCAAGGAGGTCACCGGCATCGTCCTCCAGATATGGTTCTGGTTCACGCCGATCGTCTATGTCTACGACATCCTGCCGGAGCTCGCGAAGAAGCTCGTGGTGTATAACCCCGCATTCTTGTTTATTAAGAG
This sequence comes from Nitrospirota bacterium, assembly GCA_045403145.1. Lineage (GTDB taxonomy): Bacteria > Nitrospirota > UBA9217 > UBA9217 > UBA9217 > JAJYKN01. The sequence goes on from JAXIPA010000096.1 coordinate 3,386, forward strand.
CTACCAGGACATGTTCGCGCTCGACCGCTCGCCGGATTTTCTCAATCTCGTGAAGGTCACGGTCATCGCACATGTGCTTCTCCTGGCAGGTTATCTCCTGTTCAAGAAGCTTGAAAAGGACATAAGGGATTTCATATGATCGGTTTTATAACAGTGATAACGATAACGACCGCTATTTTCGCCTCGCTCTTTTTCCTTGTGCAGAAAAAGGTAGTGACGATTTACCGGGGAGGTTTTTTTATCGTCCTGAGCGGCCTGTATTTTTCAGCGGTCTTCCTGATCGCCCATCTCATGCGCGAAAGCTTTAAATGACCATCGGAAGGAGTCTTTCATGGAAGAAAATGATTTCAAGCGTCTTGAACAATTAGTGACGAATGTTATTGATGATAAACTCGGTCATTTTCGAAAAGATTTCAGGCATGAGACAGGGGAAGACCTGCGGAACTTCCGAAAGGATTTCAGGCAGGAAATCGGGGAAGACCTGCAGAACTTTAAAAAGGATTTCGGGCAGGAAGTTGATAACAAACTTGGTCAATTTCGAAAAGATTTCAGGCAGGAAATCAATGAAGACTTCCGACATCATGTCGGCATCCTTACAGAGGACTTTCATCACAAGCTCCAACTCGTCGCCGAAGGCCATCAGATGATTTCCAAAAAACTGGATCGCGTTGAAGAAAAGCTGGAGAAAAAGATCGATGCCGTCGCCGCCGATCTCACGGCGCATCGCGCGGACACC
>JAXIPA010000240.1:0-6193 GCA_045403145.1 Nitrospirota bacterium
AGCTTCGCGATGTCGAGGCGAGGCGCCTCGGCCCCCCCCGCCGTCCGTCCCGTGCCCGCATGCTCCTGGCCGCCGGTCATCCCCGTGGTATCGTTGTTCATGATGATGACGATGGCGTCGCCGCCGTTGTAGACCATGTTGATGAGTCCCGTAATGCCCGAATGGAGGAACGTCGAGTCGCCGATAACGGCCACGGGCTTCTGCTGGGCGCCCTGGAGCGCCAGGCCCTTGGCCACGCCGTGGGCCGCGGAGATGCTTGCCCCCATGCAGATGCAGGTATGCATCGCCGAAAACGGCGGAAGAGCGCCGAGGGTATAACACCCGATGTCGCCGGACACGTAGAGCTTGAGCTTCGCCAGGACCGTGTACAGCCCGCGGTGCGAGCAGCCGGGGCAGAAGGTGGGCGGCCGCATGATGAGCCCTGCCACCGGCTCCTTCATCGGAAGCGAGCTGCCCGAGATCTTTTCACGCACCGTGCGCGAGCTGAACTCGCCGCAGAGAGGCAGCACGTTCTTTCCCAGGTGGACCGTGACCCCCATGGCCTTGATCTGTTCTTCGAGAAAGGGATCGAGCTCTTCCACAACCGCCAGTCTGGTCACCGACGAGGCGAATTTTTTAATGAGCTTCTCGGGAAGCGGGAACGTCGTGCCGAGCTTGAGCACGGCGGCCTTCGGAAAGGCCTCCCGAACGTATTGGAAGGATATGCCGGAGGTGATGAAGCCGATCTCAGTATCGCCATCGATGATGCGGTTGAGCTCCGATGTCTCGGCCCATTCCCTGAGCCGCACGAGCCGGTCCTCGACAAAGATGTGCCGCTTCTTGGCATTGCTCGGGAGCATCACATACTTGCCGAAGTCTCTGGCAAGCCCCTTGCCCGCGGGCGAATCGGGCGTCCCGAGCTCCACCACGCTCTTGCAGTGCGAGATGCGCGTCGTGGTCCTGAGGATCACCGGCGTATCGAAGGCTTCGGAGAGCTCGAACGCGGCCTTGATGAACTGTTTCGCCTCCGCCGAATCCGAAGGCTCGAGGCAGGGTATTTTCCCGAGACGGGCGAAATGGCGCGTGTCCTGTTCGTTCTGGGAGGAAAACATGCCCGGGTCATCCGCGGCCATGAGCACGAGCCCGGCGTTGATGCCGGTGTAGGAAACGGTCATGAGCGGGTCCGCGGCCACGTTCACGCCCACGTGCTTCATGCATGCAAGCGACCGAACGCCCGAGAGCGCAGCGCCGACGGCGACCTCGAGCGCCACCTTCTCGTTCACGGACCACTCGGCGTGGATACCGTTTTCGCACGAGAGGGTCTCGATCACCTCGGTGCTCGGCGTGCCGGGATAGCCTGCGGCGAGTTTGCCGCCCGCCTCGATGAACCCCCGGGCGATCGCTTCGTTTCCGGAAAGAATTGCTTTTTTCAAATTAACTCCAAATCAAAAACAGGTTAGCCACAGAGGACACAGAGATCACAGAGGAAGAAGAAATTTCAACTGCTTTGACACTGATTTGCGATGATTATTTATGATTTCCTCGAGACTTGCTTTTCTCTGTGTGCTCTGTGAACTCTGTGGCAAATGGTTTCATTCACTTCGGCCTGTTATCGATCACGCGTCTGGCCTTGCCTTCGCTACGCTGGATGGTGTTCGGCGGCTTGAGCGTCACCTCGGTGTTCACGCCGATGATGTCCTTCACGTTCTTCTGGATCTCGTGCTTGAGCCGCACGAGCTCCTCCTCTTCCTGGACAAAGGCCTTGAGGTCCGTACTGAGCACCTTGGTCGCCATCTCTTCCATGAACTTGGGCGTCACCTCCACGTTCACGTTCATCTCGTCGAGCCTCCCCCTGCGGTTCACCTCGATGACGTAGTGCGGGGCAACCTCCCCGGAACGGAGCAGGACCGACTCGACCTGCGACGGGAACACGTTCACGCCGCGGATGATCAGCATGTCGTCGGCGCGTCCGAGCACCCGCCTCATGCGCACGAGCGTCCTGCCGCAGGCGCACGTCTCGGGGTTCAGGCTCGTCATGTCGCCCGTGCGGTAGCGGATGAGCGGCATGGCCTCGCGGGACATGCTCGTGATCACGAGCTCGCCTTCCCGGCCGTAGGGGAGCTGCTCGCCCGTCTCCGGGTTGATGATCTCGGGAAAGAAGTGGTCCTCGTTGATATGCAGTCCGCTCTGCGCCTCGATGCACTCCGACGAGACACCGGGACCGATGATCTCCGACAGGCCGTAGATGTCGATGGCCTTGATCCTGAGCCGCTCCTCGATCTCGCGCCGCATTTCCTCGGTCCAGGGCTCCGCTCCGAAGAGGCCGACCCTGAGCTTGATCGTGTCGAGGTTGATCTTCATTTCGCAGGCAACGTCGTAGATGTAGAGCGCGAAGGACGGCGTGGAACAAATGACCGTGCTGCCGAAGTCCTGCAAAAGCATGATCTGCTTCTGGGTATTGCCGCCGGAGATGGGGATGACCGACGCGCCCACGCGCTCCGCGCCATAGTGCGCGCCGAGGCCTCCGGTGAACAGGCCGTAGCCGTAGGCGTTCTGGACGACGTCCTTTTTCGTGGTTCCCGCGCAGGTAAAGGTCCGCGCCATGACCTCGGCCCAGAGGTTGATGTCGTTCCTGTTGTAGGCCACTACCGTGGGTTTTCCCGTGGTGCCGGACGAGGCGTGGATGCGCACGATGTCCTCGAGAGGCTCGGCCAGGAGGCCGTAGGGATAATTATCGCGAAGATCGACCTTTTTCGTGAAGGGGAGCTTCACAATGTCCTGGACACCCTTGATGTCCGAAGGCTTGAGGCCCTTCTCGTCGAACTTCTTCTTATAAAAAGGAACGCGGGAATAGACCCGCTCGCAGACCTTCTGAAGCCGTTCGCTCTGCAATTTCGTCAGTTCTTGCCGTGACAGGGATTCTTCAGGATTCCAGGGCATGGGCGACTCCTCACGAGGTTATGATTGCACTTCCGCATGAATCCGCGGAATTACCGGGAAACGGCGCCTATTATAAACCAGAATGCGCGGATTTGTAAATATAAATTGATATAGTAGTTGAGCCCGGGACCGGTATTTTGCTATAATGACGAATCGAACATCGGGAAAGGATGCTTATGGATATCCTCAGAAAATTCGTGGAAAAGGACCATTTCGCGAAGCACCTCGACATCGAGATGCTCGAATACGGGGCGGGAAAAGCGAAGGCAAGGATGGAGATCAAACCCCATCACCTGAACAGCGCGGGGATGCTGCACGGCGGCGCCATCTTCGCGCTTGCAGATGCGGTCTTTTCCGCAGCCTCGAATTCGCACGGCACGCTTGCCGTGGCGATCAACGTGAACATCTCCTACTTCAAGGCCGTGAACAGCGGCGTATTGACCGCCCTGGCCGAGGAGGCGTCCTTCAACCCGCGGCTTGCGACCTACCTGATCCCTGTGACGGATGACAAAGGAAACAAGATCGCGCTGTTCCAGGGTACAGTGTACCGGAAAAAGGAAAGCATCAGCGAAGTGGTGAAATAACTTCTATGAAAAGACGATCAGATTCGGGCGCCAGGTTCCTGCCGAAAGGGCTCGTGATACTATACGAGGACAAAGATATCCTTGTCGTCGATAAACCAGCGGGCCTTTTGACCGTCGCCACGGAGAGGGAAAAATCGCGCACCGTCCACTTTATCTTGACGGAGTATATCCGCAAGGGCTGCGGCAGGTCCCGAAAACGCCTGTTCGTCGTGCACCGGCTGGACAGAGACACATCGGGGACGCTCATCTTTGCAAAGAGCGAGGAGGCGAAAGACCGGCTGCAGGCCCGGTGGAAAGAAACGGAGAAGAGATACCTGGCAGTAGTCTACGGCAAGTGCGAGCAGAGTTCGGGGACCATTACTTCCTACCTGGCGGAGGACAAGGATTATAATGTATATACGACGTCCGACAGCACAAAGGGCAAGCTGGCCCAAACGGCTTATAAAGTACTCAGGGAAACGAGGGACTTTACCGCACTGGAGGTGGTCCTGTTAACGGGCAGAAAGAACCAGATTCGGGTACATCTCGCCGGCCTTGGACACCCGATTGTAGGCGACACGAAATACGGCAGGGCGGATGACTCCCACGAGCGCATGGCGCTTCATGCCAGATCCATTTCCTTCAAACATCCCTTCAGCGGAAAGCTGCTTGCGTTCGAGGCGGAAGTGCCCGATTTTTTTGACACGTTAGTTGGCCGAACGGATTCCAGGCCGGCCCGACAAAACCCTCAGCCGCGCCGATGAAAACTGTTAAGGCCCCATCCCCGATCACCTCCCATGCTATACCGAAACAATCCTACTCATGCTTTCGTTTCCGAGTTGTTTGAACTAAAAGCCCCCGACGGGGCCTTTGAAACAGTTACGGTATTTTGCATCCGAAATCTGCATACCCTTAAAATACCCTGCCGGAATGCTTGACATATTTACTGCAATGTGAAATAGTAAAACTAATAGTTGCAGAATCCACTTTTAATACCTTAGTAGACCCCATGCGGTAACTTAATGATGTGCCCTTTTCATGATGGAGGGCGTAATGGCATTGCAGAGCATTATCAAGGCTTCCCTGTAAAGGCTGTAGTTCCGGCTGCGTCAACCGGCTGCGGCCTTTTTTGTTTGCTGTAATTCAAGATTTTCTCTGCTGTCCTCCGCGGTGAGAGCTTTTGACGATACGAAAAAAGGTAAAAAGGAGCGCCTTATGAAAAACGAAAACTCACGAAATTGGAACAGGAGGCAGTTTCTCGGAGGCCTGGCGCTGACAGGGGCAACCGCCATGCTCGGCCTCCGGCCCGGACAAGGGAGCGCTGCCGTGGAACCGCCTCCCGAGACAACGCGGCTGCGTATCCAGAAGGGAAAACCGGCATGCTGGGCGCCGATGTACGTGGCCGAACCGTTGCTCCGCGAAGAAGGATTCACCGATATTCCATATGTTTTTGGGCGCGTGCCGGATGTCGCCAAAATGACGCGGGATGGCGCGATCGACCTGAGCCCGGGCTTTTCCGCGGCAACCATGTTCAACATGGACGAGCAGCAGCATCCGCTCAAATTCCTGTCCGGGCTCCATGTGGGCTGCTATGCCCTCGTCGGCAGCGAACGGACCCGGTCGATCCGCGACCTCAAGGGGAAGACCGTCTGGGCGGGAGCCGTCAAAAATGACGGTCCGCACATCTTCTTCTCCGCGATCGTGTCCTATGTGGGTCTTGATCCGCGCACGGACGTCAAGTATGCCTGGGTGAGCAAGGATGAGGCAATTCGCCTGTTCCAGGACGGCAAGATCGACGCCTTCATGTCCTTTCCGCCCGGCTCGCATGAGCTGATGCACAAAGGCCTCGGCCATCTCCTGCTCGACACCAATGTTGACAAGCCGTGGTCCCAGTACTTCTGCTGCATGGTGTCCGGGCACAGCGACTTCATCAATAAGAACCCCATAGCCACCAAGCGGGCCCTTCGCGCCATCCTCAAGGCGACCGATATAGTCTCTCGCGATCCCAAGCTCGCGGTGCGGGCTCTTATCGAGAACGAGGTCATCAAGGAAACCGAGTACCAGCATATGCTGCCCGAGCTGACGCACATACCGTACGGCATGTGGCGGGAGTACAATCCCGAGGACACGATCCGTTTTTACGCGCTGCGCATGAGGGACATCGGGATGATAAAGTCCACCCCCCAGCAGTTCATGGACAAGCATGCGGACTGGCGCTTCATAAATGAGCTGAAAAAAGAATTCTGGATAAAGTGGTAGGGGGAAGCGATACCTTGTTCGATATGACTGCATACTCGGTGAGAATATGAAGGACTGGCTGCCCCGGCTCGTGGCGAAAGCGCCTTTCACTGTCCATGCCAAGCTGATCGGGGCCTTCTTTGTCATCGCGGCACTGCTGATCGTATTCGGCATTGTTGTCATCCAGGTCCTCGGCGGCATGAACAGGCGATCGGAGGATCTCAGCCAGCTCCGGCGTAAAGTTGCGGCGTTCCGCCAGCTGCAGCAGGACACCACGGCCCAGCTCTACAACGTCACAGCGGCACTCCTGTCGCCCGAGGAGCGGTCGCTCGAGCGGGCTATCCGTCAGCTCAACGAGTACCGGTACGACCTGGACCGTCTGCAGTTCGTGACCCGGGATGAGGCGGAGCTGTTCCGGAAGATCAACGCGGAGCATGAACAATTGAACCAGTTGATCGTAAATGTTTTGGAGC
>JAXIPA010000100.1:0-17939 GCA_045403145.1 Nitrospirota bacterium
CTGCTTCTCGACAATCTGCTTGCAACTTTTCCATTTTGTTTAAATTCAAATAGTCACCCCCCCTTTGATTTGAATTTTGCTTCCCCCTCTTGAAACAGTCGTACAGCTCTTAGTTAGTCTTTATGTCATGATGTTGCAGAGATCAGCCATCTTTTGCTTGATAACAGCATAAAAATCCAGATTTAATCAATCTAAAAACATATGTCACATATCATTGCAAAATGAATGCTAACCAAATATACGCGTAAATCTACGAACAAAATCTCTTAGTTGGTTAATCAATGATATATGCAATCATATAGACCGGGGTGATATAACCCCACATGAGGGTGATTTTGGGGTTATTTGACCCCACGGGGGTCATACTTTGTCCAAAGTGTAAAAATGTACTTCCTCGATCTCTCGTACCGCTTGCCAAGTGAAATAACCGGCGTTCCGGGTGAATTGGCCACCTTTGAAATAGTCGTGTAAGCATGGCATTTTGCAGCAGATATCATCCTCCTTGTCTAACTCCCTGTCCCGCTTCAATATTTTTTTAGAACGTTTTTCTACGAAGCTCTGATTTGTCATTTAATTGAGTGGCATAGGAGTTGCACATATAATAAACTTTAGATACGCAAAAATTACTTGATTTCAATCCTCATTCCGTAAATCTATGATGCCGTCTTGACAACGCTTCATATCAAAGACACATGAATTCTTGATACCGGTAACAGCGGTACCCCATAAATCAGCGTTTGACGTCGTACTTGTAGAACCAGATAACAGATACACGACAATACTTAACCACTCGCGAGGGTGGGGCGGAAAGCCTTCAGGATCTCTTCTGAGACAGCCGGGTTGCCGAAATATCTAATCGATATGGAGGAAACCCGGTTTTTGTTTTTACCGGACCGTTCCCGCGGTCAGTTTTCAAAAAAGCAGCACAAGATACACGATAATACTCAACCACTCGCGAGGGTGGGGCGGAAAACCTTCAGGATCTCTCTGAGACAGCCGGGTTGCCGAAATATCTAATCGATATGGAGGCGTCCGGCTTTTTTATTGGTCAGTTCACACGCACGGTGAAAAGACAAGGCATGATCGCAGGTCCAAATTAGTGTAAAGGAAGGAGGTTTGACGGGGGTTGTTCCCATTCGGCTGATGAGTCGAAATGAAATTGCGGCTGAGTTGATGTTGGATTAACACAAAACCTTTGGAGGGAAAAATGATGAAGAAAGTCGTTGTACTGCTCAGTGTCATAGCCATGGTGTGCGCCTTTGTGATCCCGGCGGCTTTTGCGGATGATGATGACGATTCGTATTCGACGTATACATTGACCGTCGCCTCTTCGAATCCGAGCAGCGGGGTCGCCATTACCGTCAGTCCGAATGACAGGAACGGACGGGGCAACGGCACGACCCAGTTCACGAGGAGCTATCGTTCCAGCACGAGTATAACCCTTACCGCCCCTGCAACGGCGAGCGGGAACACCTTCCAGAAATGGCAGAGGGATGGTTACGATTACTCCACCAATAGAACGATAACCTTCAGCCTGTCCAGGAACAGAACAATGAGGGCTGTCTACACAACACCAACGACGACCAGTTATACTTTGACAGTCGCTTCCTCCAACCCGGCCAGCGGCGTGGCTGTAACAGTTAACCCGGCCGATAGAAACGGCCAGGCCAACGGCACGACGCAGTTCACCCGCTCCTATAACAGCGGTGCAACAGTGACCCTTACGGCGCCGGCGACGGCAGGCGGCAACAACTTCCAGAAATGGCAGAAGAACGGCGTGGACGCGGCTACGACGACGGCCACGACCGTAACCATGACCGCGGCTACAACGATGACTGCAGTGTACGTGACGCCAACGACGACCAGTTATACCTTGACAGTCGCATCTTCCAATCCGGCCAGCGGCGTGGCTGTAACAGTCAGCCCGGCCGACAGAAACGGCCAGGCCAACGGCACGACGCAGTTCACCCGCTCCTATAACAGCGGCGCGACAGTGACCCTTACGGCGCCGGCGACAGCAGGCGGCAACAACTTCCAAAAATGGCAGAAGAACGGAGTTGACGCGGCTGCGACGCCGGCCACGACCGTGGCCATGACCGCAAACACGACGATGACCGCGGTATACGCCGCTCCGGGCAGCGTCCACGCGGGTCTCACCTGGACTGGCTATGCCATGTGCGCGAACTGCCATGCCGACAAAGCGACCGAAGTGCAGACATCGGTCCACTATAAGTGGGAAGGACCTGCCCTCGCTATGGTCAACGGCGCCCCGATTCAGGGCAAGCTCAACACCGCGGTCAACAGCTATTGCGGCAACATCATCGGAAACTGGGGTTGCTCAGCCTGTCACGTCGGCATCGGCAAACGGCCGGACGATACAACGCTCACCCAGCAGCAGCACCTCGAAAATATCGATTGCCTGATCTGTCATCAGAAGGACTACAAAAGAAAGAAAGACACCATCACGGGCCTTATGACGCCTGATACGGTCAATATGACCATCACCATGGACCAGGCGGTACAGACCGTGCACAAACCGGTAAAAGCCAACTGCACGCAGTGCCACGCCAAGGGCGGCGGCGGCGACAACTTCAAGCGCGGCGACATGGCTGTTGCCCATGCGACCACGACTGATAGAAACTTCGATGTGCATATGGCTTCAACAGGCGCGAACCTTGTCTGTCAGCAATGCCATGCGACTCAGCTGCATAAGATCGCGGGAAGAGGCTCCGACCTGCGGGAGACCGACCTGGATGTGAAGATCAACTGCTCCACCACGGCCTGCCATCCGACCAAGACCGCCTCGAATGGCCATGTAACATCGGGCGTCTCCAAGCACGTTAACAGGGTAGCCTGCCAGACCTGCCATATCAAAACCTATGCGCGCAATGCCTCGGACACGACGGCAACCGAGGCGACCGAGACCAAGAGGGACTGGAACCTCCCCGAGTGGAGCGCCACGATGAACCGGTATGAGCCCAAGATAGACCTGTTCAACGACCTCAAGCCGGCTTACAAATTCTGGAACGGCACGAGCTCGGGCTACAGCCTCCACGATATCGCCGCCATCGATTCCGCAACAGGCAGATATCCGACTTCCCGGCCAATCGGCGACATCAATGGAACGGGCAGCAAGCTCTATCCATTCAAGTACAAGACTGCTGTTCGGCCTTTTGCTCCGGGCCTCGGCAAACTGATCCCCGTTGACACGAAGGTCTACTTCGCCACGGGCGATCCACTTGCGGCGATCCAGTCGAGCCTGCTTTTGATGGGCCACAGCAACGCGGAGCCCTACACCTGGGTTGAGGACGACACCTACCAGCTCATCACCCATGAGGTGCCTCCGGCAACGGGCAATGCGCTGGCCTGCACGAATTGCCACATATCGAGCACCGCGACGCAGATGAATCTTCAGGGTCTCGGCTATGCCATAAAAAAGCCGACCTCGGACCTCTGCAATGACTGCCATGGCTCTCAGTCATATTCCAGCAGCTACAACAGCTTCATTTCGATTCACAGCAGGCACGTTGACTCACAGCAGCGCAAGTGCTCAAGCTGTCATAACTTCGACAGGCCTGAGAGGACAAACCTCAGGTAATTCAGAGTTGCACGTTCCGATTGGGCCGGCCGAAAGGCCGGCCCTTTTTTAATGCGAAGGTGCAATCGAGGAATTTCATCCAACCTTCCTTGACGCGGCTCTCTCCCCGATGTATGATCCTGCAATATTCATCGCAGACTCCCACTTCTGTCATTCCCGGTGAGATTCCCCTCACCCCTGCCCCTCTCCCCACTGGTGGGAGAGGGAATAAGGGAGCGGGTCTTTGTCTTTCGGGAATCCGGTTTTTAATGATCAAAACCAGATCCGTCCCCGAGTGCTTGAATCGGGGATAGAAGATTTCGGGGATGACACAAGTTATCTATTCTATTATGAGGCGTCACATCTTGAAATTTCAGGACCTTGAACACTTCACGAGCTCCGATGTGGAAGCGGCGATCAAGCGCAACGACCCCGAAGAACTTCAGCTTGTCCCTCTCACCGTCGCTCTTTCCTCACCCGACCAGCCGTTTATTCAGGAAGTCTGCATCAGACTCGCCGCGCATGCGCACAACAAAGTCCGCGGCAATGCAGTGATGAGTCTGGGGCATCTCGCACGCCGGTTTCGCGCGCTGGACGAATACACCGTGAAGCCCGTCATCGAAGCCGCCCTCACCGACTCCGACGAATATGTGCGGACACATGCCAAAGCGGCGGCAGACGAGATACACCAGTTCCTGCACTGGACCATGCGGGGGCACGAGTACGGATAGCGGCAACCTTTCCTCCTTCTCTCTTCCCCTGCACTGCTCCGAGATCCTCCGTTTTCTTGACAGAACCTTCCGTTACCGGTATAGTGACGATGACGTATTGATCCGAACAACGGCCCCTCACCCATCGGCACGAAAGGCTTTTGCATGGCATCTTCAGGCACTCTTCAGGCATATCTCGAAAAATACGCGTTGCTGTCTCTCGAAAAACAGGACAAGCTGGAGTCCCTGGTCGCCGAGCACATGCATGAACTCGATCTGGACGCCGGAAAGATCCGCTTCGAAAACTTCGAGTTTCCCGTGCAGGTCATCGGGACCGAATCCGACAACACGCTCACCTGGCTCTGGGCCTGGGCCGAGGAGCAGACGGAGGTCCCCGTTGGCCTGCTCCAATCCGCCATCCAGCTCCGGACCTGGGGAGGGGGCGAAGACATCCCTGAGTTTTCCGTACCGTCCGTTGACCTGAACAGGGCGGACGGCAATGTCATGGCAATGATCGGAGCCGAAGTCTGCCGGGCAAGCTGTTATTACCGGGACGACTACGAAGGAGGGGCGGTGTTCATGCTTCTGTTCGACCGGATGATCGACAACCAGCCGTCTTTTGACCGCGCCCGCCTTCTCCTGCGATTTTCAGACCTCATCTCCCGGTATGACCTTAACCACCGGAACGTGGTCCTTTCCTATCTCACTCTGAAGGGGCTGTCCCCCGCTGAGCAAAGGGACCTGATCAGCTGCGAGCTCGAATCCGGGGAGCGGCTGAGTGCGGAATTTGACGAAGCGGGGCGGCTGGTCATGGTGAACGGGGCGGCGTTCGAGATGTAGAGGGAAAAGGTGACCTCACAGATCCTTTTTCTCCGCCGTCATTCCCGCCTGTCGGGAATCGTAGTTGAAGTGCATTTTTCAAAAAGAGACGATTCCGGACAAGCCGGAATGACGTCAAAGGAAGAAGCACGTTTATTTCCTGGGAGTACTACACATGAGTCTTATCGACAAACTCGACAGGAAACTGCGCCGCTATGCCGTCCACAACGTGACGCTCTACCTCATCCTGGGCCAGGTGCTGTTCTTCGTGTTCGCCCTGTCCGGCAGGTTCATCCTCGAACGCGTCGTGCTCGTCCCCGACCGTGTGCTCTCGGGAGAATGGTGGCGGCTCGTCACCTTCCTGTTCATCCCGCCGCTCACGAACCCGATCTTCGCCTTCTTTGCCTGGTACCTCTTCTACCTCATGGGAAGCGCGCTCGAAGGCCACTGGGGGGCGTTCCGCTACAACCTTTTCCTGCTGGTCGGGTATATCGTCACCGTTGCGGTGACGTTCCTGTTCCCCTTCTCCGCTGCGACGAACATCTTCATCGGCGGCTCCGTGTTCCTGGCCTTCGCGTTCCTCTATCCGGACTTCCAGCTCTACATCCTGTTCATCCTCCCGGTGAAGATCAAGTGGCTCGCCCTTCTCACCTGGCTCGGCTATGGCTACGAGATGATCGTCGGGTCATGGCATACGCGCCTCCTCGTTCTGGCTTCGATCAGCAATTTCCTTTTGTTCTTCGGGAAAGACATCATATGGAGGATGAAGACCGGCAACAGAAAAATGGCGGCGCAGGCAAAGCAGTTTACCGGGAAAAAAGAGGCGTTCCACACCTGCGCGTCATGCGGCATTACCGACCTGTCGCACCCCCGGATGGAGTTCCGTTACTGCTCCGACTGCGGCGGCCTCGGGTACTGCCAGGACCATATTTTCAATCACGAACACGTGAAGAAGAAATGAACGGGCAGGGAACTTCTCGAAGACCCCATGGACGGCAGACTCTATGGCTTGATTAGCAGCTGCCTGCCGTTTGAAACACCAAGCAGACCGATGCCCACGTTGGGAAAAGCAGCAGCCAACACCGCACTGCCGCACCCGCCAAGAACCAGCCAAAATATCCTGAAGAACTCTGCCCCATACTTTTTCATGCTATTCTCTTTTCAATTGTTGATGTGGATGCCTAATGCGGGTCACGCGCCGCCTTCTGGCGCGTCTAAAGGTACCCGCAAGTTAAATTATTGATCACTTTTTTTGTGATGGTTCATTGCTGACTTGATGAACTGTCCGAATTTTTTATCTTTTCTGCGTTTTTCAACGTAGGATAGCTCATTATATTCAGATTCCTTCATCAACTTTAAATAGCTCTGGTATCGATCCGGGTGTAATGTGCCATGTTCAATTGCGTTTAGTAGTGCACAACCGACTTCCTGAGTATGAGTGCAATTTGTAAACCGGCAAGTTTTTGAAAGACTCCAAATATCAGAGAAGCTTTCCTCAAGCCCTGAGCTGACGCCGATATTCCCTAGTTCCCTCATTCCAGGCGTGTCGATCAGCATCGCCCCATGATCAAGGACGATCAGTTGGCGTTGCGCCGTCGTGTGCCTGCCCTTCCCGTCGCTTGCACGTACTGTGTTCGTTTCAAATAAATCGCGGCCTATGATATGGTTAAGGAGCGTCGTTTTGCCTACCCCGGAAGACCCAACCAGACAATAAGTTTTACCCTGCTCCAATAATTGTCTCACTTGATCCACTCCGAACCCGGTTACGTTGCTGAGCGAAAGTACTTTGCATTTAATGTTGGCTTGACGTACCTCCGATATTTTTTGCTCCAGCTTCTCTGGGCTGACCAGGTCGCTTTTTGTCAGGAGGAGTATTGGTTCAATATGCCCTTCGTTTACCATCACGAGGTAGCGCTCAAGCCTGCGCAGATTGAAATCGAAATCACAAGCTTGCACGATCAAGGCGAAATCTATGTTGACCGCGATCATCTGGTAATCGATTTTTTTACCAGGAGTTTTTCTCCGTAAATAAGATTTCCGCGGGAGAAGGCCATGAATGATGGCAAACGCATCAGCGTTATGGTACTGGACAAGGGCCCAATCACCAACTGAAGGAAGGTCTATGCTCGACTCAGCGGAGTAAACGAAACTGCCCGCCAGTTCCGCGAGCACCTCGCTTTTTTCATTTCTTACGAGGTAGCTGTCCCTGTGGACAGCGGTCACGCGAGCAACGTTGCAGTCAGGTCTCAGCGCTTCCGATCTTTTGTTTTGAAACCACTGATCAAATCCGAGGGCTTTAAGTTCCATATTAGTTAAGGGGTCCTATCCACTTCCGGGCAGGTCTTCAATAAAACAGGTCACACAATCATCATCTCGTCCGGTCCGCTCGTCAGTCTCTCTCCTCCTTCATCGGTGACGAGAAAGGTGTTTTCCACACCCACCAACCCGATGCCTTCCAACCCCTTCTTAGGCTCCAGGGCAATTACCATGTTGGCCTCAAGGGGGGTGTGTACCTTGCCTGCAATAACCGGAAATTCGTCTATAGCTAATCCGATACCGTGGCCAAGGAAAGGCACCTGGTTGCTGCCGAAACCCATGAAGTTCTTCTCAAAACCACGGGGATAAACGAATTCGTTGTAGACCTCCTCGTATATCTGAGACGGGATGGCGCCGGGCTTGAGGCGGCACCGAACGGCCTCCTGAATGTCCAGGCATACCTTGTGAGCATCGAGCGCCGAAGCGGGCGGAGCGCCAAGGGAGTAGACCCTCGTTTTATCGGTGAAATATCCCTCATACCCAAACCCGGTATCCACGAATATCGGTTCGCCCCTTCCAAGTTTCTTCTTTCCCCCAACCAGGGGAAAGGCTGGAGAAAGCCCCATCAGACCTCCCGGCCCTACCGAAGCGGTGGGATAGTTTCCTGATTCGCCAAAACTGACGATCCCCGTAAACAACTCCGCGCCAAACGCTGAAAATCGTATAATCCCGGTGTATCCCAGCGCCATCATCCCCTTGTGAATCTCTGCCCCGAGCTCCCATTCCGTCATCCCTTCGCGAAGCATGGAAGGGATGGCGTCATAGACCTTCTCGTGCCGCGCCCCGGCTTTTCGGATGAGCCCCACTTCGTAGTCGGACTTCTTCGCCCGAATCATGCCCAATAGGGCGCTGATATCCGTGAACGTCCCTCCCGGAAACGCCTTGGCCAACGTTTTAAAAACGGAAACGGACAGCGTTGTTTCAGCCACCCCGAGGATGTTGGTTTGCAGGCCCAGATCCGCAAGGGTTGCCTGAAGTTGGCTAAACCCTGTTAAGGGAAAAACTCTTTTCAAAGGTGTTTCCCGCTGTGCCCGCTCATAACTTCGCCGGACCAGGAAGACCGGTTCTCCCGACCTTGGGACAAAGACAACCCCCTGTTGCATCGTCCCCGTGTAGTAATACATGTTCAATGGATCGAGAATCAGTGCACCATCCATCGGCCCTTCTTGTAACCGGTACTGAAGCCTTGAAACACGCTGGGAAATCTCCCGGGCAGGAACAAGAGTGTATTGAAACCGGTCATCGGTACTCATGGTGAACACTCCGAAGGGGATAATCAATGATTCCCCCGGCGGTTGCGTAGCGCCGGGGGAACCAGTTCTTCGCTGAACGACTGGGATTGAGGTTATCATAGGTTCTATGTCTGGTCAATAAAAAATCGGCTTGACGTATTCTGTAAACTTTATTACACTTTTCCGTAGTAGTTTCTTTAGTATGAGCCGCCCATGCAAATGATTCCAGACGATATATCCCGACGCATAGCCCGCTGAATTTCTGAAGAGAAGTATTGTATTTCAACTCGCAGGCTAAAGCCTGCGGCTACAAAAATCAACAGGCTTCCGCTTTTTTTTGCGAGCTTTGCGAGAGACGACTTATGGCAGGGAACTATGGAAAACACGCCGATTGAATTCCCCATAGACGGCACGCTTGATCTGCATACCTTCCGGCCGGAAGAAGTGAAGGACCTGGTGCCGGAGTATCTCGCTGAATGCAGCAAGCGCGGCATCCTCCAGGTGCGCATCATCCACGGAAAGGGCACGGGCGCGCTCAAGCGGACGGTACAATCAATTCTGGAAAAGCTGCCCTATGTCAAATCGGTTCGGACTGCGGAGGAAACATCGGGCGGATGGGGGGCGACGATCGTGGAACTGCACAGCAGTCCCTGAGAGGGTATCCGGTTGCTGTTCTTATAAAACCAAATCCCCGATAGCTGCATTCGGGGATGACGAGGGATTAATGACTGATGACTGACAAAAAGCAGGGTGATCATCCCCTGCCTTACGAGGCGTTTCTTGTCGGGATCTTCAGCCGCTGGCCTACGCGGAGCATTTTCCCAGAACGGAGATTGTTCGCTTCTCTGATCTTCTGCACGCTCGTCCGGTACCGGAGGGCGATCAGGGACAGCGTTTCTCCCCGCCGCACCCGATGCTGCACATAGTCGACCTTCGGCGGCGTCCATTTTGCGATCTGGTCCATGCAGGCGAGCGTCGCTTCCGTTTTCCCCGGAGGCACGCGCAGTTTGTAGGCCGTGTTCGGCGTTGCATCGCGGCGGAGTTCGGGGTTCAATGCAGTGAGGTCTTCCACGTCGATGGCGATTTTGTCCGCCAGGTTCTTCAGGTGAATGGGTTTGTCGATGGCCACCGTTTCATAGAAGAGCGGGTTGTCGGGTTCCGGAAGGGTAAATCCATAGCGGGCCGGGTCCTTCATGATCGTCAGCACGGCGAGGAACCTCGGATAGTACCGTGCGGTTTCGCGCGGAAGGCGTTCGTAAATGTCCCAGAAATTGTCCAGGTAATTGACTTTTTGGTTTCTGATCACCCGCGCAACGGAGCCTTCACCGCAGTTGTAGGCGGCGAGGACCGTGGCCCAGTCGCCGAACATTTCGTGCAGTTCCCTGAAATAGGCAATGGCCGCCGCAGTGGCCTTATCCGGATCGAGGCGTTCGTCAACCCAGTCGTTTCTCCTGAGTCCGAACTTATACCCGGTAGACGGAATGAACTGCCAGAGGCCGAATGCGCGCGCTCGCGACAATGCCCTGGTCTTGAACCCGCTTTCGATGAGCGGCAGCCACGAGAGCTCCTCGGGAAGACCGGCCGCTTTCAAGGCCTTCACCATTTCACCGCGGTACCGGCCCGAGCGCTTATAGGATTCCAGGAAGAAATCGCGCTCCACGGTCTGGAACGACCGGATTTCCCGTTCCACATGACTGTTCATGGTCATGGGGATCTCGGACGAAGTCCCGCGGACCGTGGTCCGGCGCGACGCGTACATTTCTATGATCCTTTTTGAAATGACGAACCGGAGGTCCTCCTTCTGCTGGGAGAACTTCGCATTGTTGCCCGGGACCTTCAGAATGAGCACATAGGCCTGGTCCAGGGATTCGATTGCCTGGTCCACGTCGCCCTCTTGCCAGTACTCCTGCGCCGTTTCGGTCAGCTCCAGCGCGGTGTCCAGCAACGCCTGCTCATCATCGAGGTCTTCTTTCTTCACCTGCGCGGATCCGTTATCGTTTTGAGGCGGCTTCGCGGCCTCGGCGATCATGAGGTCGGCCGGATCCGGAGCCTCGGCTGGAGAATGAGACTCCATTTCTTCGGCGACCGCGAGCGCCGGCGGGGCCGCCGGAAGCGCGCTGTCCGCACTGTCGCCGACGGGAACCGACGGATGGGCGCAGCTGAATAAAAAAATACCGGAGAAAAACAGAAGGACGAGGATGGGGATTTGGCGTATTGGTTTCATAATGCTGTGAATAATAAACGAACAGCCATAAAATTGCAACCGTTATATTCCAGGGGGAAGAAATGCCGCTATATTGCCCGTTTTCTACGGACTTTCCCTACCCTTCTGTCGTAATCGCTTCTCCTCTCGGCCCCCCAGAAGTTGGATTTGTTGACTTGCCGCCGGTCCCTTTCCGATCTGCGGTCAATCCGGGTCCTCCTTTCCTTCCGCACCTGCTCGAAGAGGTAATCGAGCGTCTCTTTTCTTTTTTCCGTGAGGAAGTCCCGGCGTGGCGTATCAATGCGAATTCTTGGCTTTTTCGGTTCAAGACGATGGTCCGATATAAGCGAGACAAGGTCTTGCCCAAGGCGTTCAAACAGCGCCCTGCTCTCCTGGACGCTCCCGCCCTTTTTGCTCTCGATATCCGCCAGATGGACGGCGATCCCGATCGCGGTCTTTTTCGTGTGGTCCCGAATGGCTTCGTATATCGTCGTCAGGGCTTCGATGTCTTCCCTGACAAAGTCCGCTATCTCCATCGAGATCGCATCCAACTTTTGCTTGGCGCTCTCCAGCTCCCGCTTGGTGACCTGACGGCGACGAAGGGTGTCCTTGAGCTGCGTCTTAAAGGATGTTTTAACGCCCTCGATCAGCTCCTTCTTCCTGCCCGCTTCCTGCTCCGCGAGAACGATGACCGATATTTCACAAAGCTTGCCGATCCTGACCAGATTGTCCCTGATATAGAGCGCGAGGAAACGCAATTCAACGGCCAAATCCATCCATTGTCTCTTGAGCCTGGCGAGAATCTTTTTCCGTTCACCTATCATCTCCTCAAGTCTCGCCATCCTGACGGCGTCATCAAGCCTTTTTCTGTTGAGCCTGCCTATTTCTTTCTCGGCGGCACTGATGAATGTGGTCGGGGTGTTGAAATCAAGCGACGAAAGCGCATGCAAATGATACAGGTACCGTTCCACCACCGGCAGGAGCGAGGCGTTGGCGAACCGGGTATGGCAAAGCGCGCCGAAGACCATGCGTTTGCGAAGGTCCTGCGGCTCCTCGTCGGGCAGCTGATGCCGTTCAAAAGCGTCTACGTCACTCAGCAGCTTGCGGTACTTTGCCAAACCGTCGATCTCCGGCTCACGACGGCCCTCCGGGTACACGCTCTTCAGGAAAGCGGCAAGTTCCTCCTCTGTCGGCCGGAGGTTTTCGTTCGGCCCGGCGTAGGGACCGAATATGGATTTATTGTTCGGCATTGAGCTCCCGGAAGCAAAAAGGAATTGATTATGAGCTGACCTGCCCCTTCCAGGCGATAAAGTCCACTTCAATGGCCACGTCCTTCGGAAGGCGGGAGACCTCGACGGTTGCCCTGGCCGGCGGATCCGACGTGAAATAGCCGCCGTAGATCTCATTCACCGCGATGAAGTCGGCCATGTCCTTAAGATAGATCGTAGACTTGACCACGTCCGGCATGCCGCATCCCGCTGCCGCAAGGATAGCAGTGGCGTTTTCCATCACCAGTTTGGCCTGAGCCCTGATGTCTGCCTGTACCACATTCCCGGTTTTTGGGTCGATCGGTATCTGGCCCGAGACAAACACGAATCCACCAGCCTGGACAGCCTGAGAATAGGGACCAATCGCCTGCGGAGCGTCGGCTGTTTTAATGATTTTGCGCATAAATAATCCTCCACCATAACTTTAATACTTATCTTTAACTGATTAATTAATATATAATTTTAATAGTTAAAGTAAACCATTCACATCGCTCTATGCAGAACAGGCGGATAGCAAACCTTATGCGACGGGCTTGTCAATATCCTGACCCCATTTTTGATGATTCGTTTTGCCGCAGAATGATCGCGGCAGAAGAAACCTGTTACCATCCGAAAGTGCTTCTTGACCATCACACGATACTGCGAACCATGAACTCAAGACTCCGTGCCGCTCTACCCGGTCTTCACCCTCCTGACGTCCGTGACCCCTTTGATCGCCTCAATGTTCTTGATGATCCTGTTCAAGTGCTCCACGTCCTTGATGGCGATGGTGAAGTTGAGTGTTGCCTCCGTGTCCTCCCCGGTGATCGCTTCGGCATGCGTGATGTTTGCTTCCGCCGCGCTGATGGAAGAAGAGACGCTGGCCAGGAGGCCCGGCTTGTTCTGGGTCCGGACCGATATCTTGACCGCGTGGGCCGCGGCCGGTAAGTCTCCCCAGGAAACATCAATGAGCCGGTCCTTGTCGAAGGTGAGCTCGCCCACGTTCGTGCAGTCCGCCGTATGAACAGACACCCCCCTGCCCCTGGTGATGAAACCGATCACCTTATCGCCCGGCACCGGGTTGCAGCACTTGGACAGGTGGATAAGCATGTTGTCCATGCCGCTTATTTTCATGCCCCCGCCGGCTGATTTTACGTGTTTCTGGACAGGTTTTTTGGGGATTGGCTCGACGTGCGGCTTGTCCGGAGCCAGTTTGTTCGCGACCTGGTGCGCCGAGACCTTGCCGTAGCCGATGGCCGCGAGCAGGTCGTCGAGGGTGTTATGAGACATATCGTTTGCAATTTTTACGAGTTCCTCGGACTTGAACATCTTTGAAGGGCTGAGTTCGTGCTTCCGGAGGTCCTTTTCGAGGAGTTCCCTGCCGAGAAGGATGCTTTTCGTCCGTTCTTCCGTCTTGAGCCATGCCTTGATCCTGGTGCGGGCCTTCGAGGTCTTGACGAACTTGAGCCAGTCGCGGGAGGGCGTATGGCCGGCCTGGGTCGTGACCTCTATCTTGTCTCCGTTGCGCAGGACGTGCTTGAGCGGGACGATCTTGCCGTTCACTTTCGCGCCCACGCACTGATGGCCGATATCGGTGTGCACGCTGTATGCGAAATCAACGGGCGTGGACCCCTGCGGCAGCTCCTTTACGTCTCCTCTCGGGGTGAAAACGTAGACCACGTCCGGGAAGAGGTCGCCCTTTACGGTCTCCATGAACTCTTTGGCGTCGGGAAGATCGCGCTGCCACTCGAGGAGCTGGCGGAGCCATGCAAACTGCTGCTCCTCGCGCTGGCTGATCGCCGATTTTTCCTTGTACCGCCAGTGCGCGGCGATGCCTTCCTCGGCGAGCCGGTGCATCTCCTCGGTGCGGATCTGGAACTCCACGCGTTCGCCCTTGGGCCCGATGACCGTGGTATGAAGAGACTGGTAGAGGTTGGACTTCGGCACGCCGATAAAATCCTTAAACCGTCCGGGCACCGGCGTCCAGAGCGAGTGGATGAGGCCGAGGATCGCGTAGCAGTTGACCTTCGTATCCGTGATGATGCGGATCGCGATCAGATCATAGATGTCTTCGAAGGATATCCCCTGCTTCTGCATCTTCTGGTAGATGCTGTAAAAATGCTTGGGACGGCCTTTCACCTCCCCCGGGTAGCCATGCTCGGCGAGCTGGCTCCGCATGATGTCCATGAGTTCGTTGATATAGGACTCGCGCTCGATGCGGCGCTGGTTGACCTTCTGAATGAGGTTCCGATAGGCCTCGGGGTTGAGGTACATGAACGAGAGGTCTTCGAGCTCGGTCTTGATCTTCGAGATGCCGAGACGGTTGGCGAGCGGGGCGTAGATATCGAGCGTTTCCTGGGCAATGCGCTTCTGCTTCTCGGGAGGGAGGGACTTGAGGGTGCGCATGTTGTGGAGCCGGTCGGCAAGTTTGATCAGAATGACCCTGATGTCCTTGGCCATGGCCACGATCATCTTGCGGAAATTATCGGCCTCCCGCTGCTCCCGGCTCTGGAGTTCCATGCGAGAGAGCTTTGTCATGCCGTCGACGAGCAGGGCGACCTCATCGCCGAACAGGGACCTGATCTCTTCCGGCGTGACGGCCGTGTCCTCGATGGTATCGTGCAGAAGACCGGTGGCCACCGTGGCCGCATCGAGCTTGAGGCCGGCGAGAATGGCCGCCACCTCGATCGGGTGGATCAGATAGGACTCGCCGGAAAGACGCGTCTGCCCCTGGTGGGCCTTCGCGGAAAAAATATAAGCCCGCCGGAGCAGATCGACATCCGCTTCGGGATGGTAGCTTTGAATGCGCTCAATAATGTCATCGAGGCGGACCGCAGGCATCACTGTACCTCATCACGCTCTTATCACCAAAACTCACTGTTGCATGCTCAAGCTCAGAAGTTACTAAAGAATCAACTTCTACGCATAATGGCAAGAATATTTCCAAGGTTTTGGTTCCGGCTTGTCCGGGTTAGGAAGGTGAGCACAGCAAAGGTCTGTCTCTTTTGCCGTTCCGTCTTACCTTCTCAACTTCACATTTTCTTACCTTCTGACGTATCCTTCTTGACGTCTCTTATCTCCAGTTCGACCGACGTCGATCCGTTCCAGGCGTTCAGGCGCGGGGTGAACACCGCCGCCAACCGCGCTCCCTCCCTCACCTTCGTGCCGAACAGCGAGCCCTTGTTGAAGGCAATGGCGTCCAGGGCCGGCCCCTTCCCCTGTTTGAGACGGCATTTCAGGTGGTTGTTGCCGACGATGCGGGAGGAGACCACCTCAAGCCCCCGCGCTCCGAGGCGGGGTTCGGGATTTCCCTGCCCGAAGGGCGCCAGCTTGTCGATTTCCCGCATCAGGTCGAGCGTCAGTTCATCGAGAGTCACGGCGCCGTCTACCAGGAGCGTCCGGACAAATCCATCGGCCCCGATACGCTCAAGCACCAGCGAGCCCAGCCGTTCACGGAACGCCGGAATATTCTGTTCCATAATGGTAAAGCCCGCCGCGTATTTGTGCCCGCCGAATCCCAGCAGCAGGTCCGAACACGCGGCCAGCCCCGCATAGAGGTCGAATCCAGGGATGCTCCTCGCAGACCCTTTTCCCACGCCGTTCTGAACGCACATGAGCGCCGTGGGCCGGTAAAATTCATCGGCGATCCGCGACGCCACGATGCCGATGACCCCCGGATGCCACTGGTCAGACGACATCACGAACGCGCCCGCGGCCGCAGGGGCGGACCGCCGGCAAAGCTCACGCGCCTCTTCCCATATGCCCTCTTCGACGGCCTGCCGTTCCTTGTTCACCCGATCGAGGGAGGACGCGAGTTCCCTCGCTTCTTCGGGAGACGCAGTGGTGAGCAGCCTGAACGCCGCGTCTGCCCGTTCAAGCCTGCCGCTCGCGTTGATCCTCGGGGCCAGCGAAAAACCCACCGTCCCGACTCCCACACTCTTGCCGGAAAGCCCGGCGACCTGCTTCAGCGCGGCGATCCCCGGACGCTGGGACTGCGCGTCGCTGGAAAGCCGTTCCAGGCCGTATTTAACCAAGACGCGGTTCTCACCCCTCAGCCTTCCGAGGTCCGCCACTGTGCCAAGGGCCACCAGGTCGAGATAGGCTTTCAGCCGTTCATCCTCAACCTGCGCGCCCAGGAGCGCCTGCGCCAGCTTGAAGGCCATTCCCACACCGGTCAGGCCGGCAACATGCCGCCGCATAGGGGTGGAAACATCTGGCGACAGGAGCAACGGATGCAGCACGGCATAGGCATCGGGCAGGACGGCCGCTCCGGTCGGATCCTGAGACTCCGGGAGAGGGGTCTTGAATTCGTGATGGTCGGTGATGATCAGGTCAAGTCCGAGAGACCGGGCGGACCCGGCTTCACGAACGGCAGTGATGCCGCAGTCAACGGTGATGACAAGGCCTGCTCCGGATTTTCTGATCCGCTCCAGGGCGGCGGCATTCAGGCCATAGCCTTCGGTCATCCGGTCGGGAATGTAGGCAACCACCCTCCCGCCCAGACTCGTGAGCGCAAGGTGCAATAGCGAAGCGCCGCTCACACCGTCGACGTCGTAGTCACCATAAACGACGATCTGTTCACGGGACTCAATGGCCGCCCGGATGCGGCCCACGGCGCGCTCCATCATGCTGAAGATGGCGGGGTCGGACAGCGCCGCAAGATCGCAGGAAAGAAAGGACCTCGCCTCCGCTTCATCGGTGATCCCGCGGTTTACCATGAGCCGGGCGACAAGGGGGTGAATCCCGGCCTGCCCGGCGAGCGCGGCCGCCACGCCGTTATCAGGCTCCGTGAGGACCCATTTCATGCTTACGATCTTTCCTTTAGTCTTTGTTCTCTTTTTCCTTCTCTTTTTTTGCCGCCTCGTCCTGGGTCTCGGAGATGCCTTTCTTAAACCCCCGGATGGCCTTTCCGAGCCCCTCGCCGAGCTGCGGCAACCTGCTCCCTCCGAAAATAACGAGCGCAATAACCAGGATGATGACTAATTCCGGCGTTCCCAATCCGCACATGCTGCCTCCTCGTATTCCTGTGGCGTATTCAAATTTTTAAACGACATCCGGCCGGGATCAAACCGATCGATGTCCTGTTCAACTACGTAACGCACCCTGAGACTCCCGAACAGTTCCTGTATCCTCTGTCTCTCCCGTCTGATCTGCTCCTCAATGACGGGAACCAGCCCCCTCTTGTACACTGCATGCAACGGCTCGTAATAACCGCCGACGGCCGGAACGACGACATCATATCCCGGCGCCAGACCCGCCAGGTACGCGATCAGCAGGGGATTCAGAAACGGCATGTCGCACGCGACAACGAAATTGTATTCATCAACGGACCGCAGAAGCCCTGAATAGATCCCGGTGAGCGGACCGCGCTTGTCGAAGACATCGGTTGTCACCGTCACGCCGTAGGCCTTGTACGATTGCGGCGCATTCGTCACGACGATGATGTCCTCACAAACGCCCTTCAGCGAGAGCAGCACATGCTCGATCAGGGGGATGCCGGCAAGCTTCAGGAATGCCTTGTCCCGGCCCATTCGTCTGTTTTCGCCGCCTGCTAACACAATGCCCGTCATGGTTAAAGTTACAGCATCTGCATGGATGTGTCAACAGGGAACTTGAACTTTATCATTGGGATAGTGAGGGAAATGTCCTTCTTACCCTTTTTACGAATGAATGCGGGAACGGGCCGGTCGCCGGAGAAACAACGGAACGCCTAAAATTTTAAATTGACGTTGACAGCGGCATTCGATGTTTCTATTATTGAAGCATGCAATGACAAACCGTTGCCGTACTTCCCGTAAAAGCCCTGCACGGTCTCGCGCCCATTCCCCGGCTCCG
>JAXIPA010000157.1:0-6657 GCA_045403145.1 Nitrospirota bacterium
TCCGCGGCGTCCGAACATACGAAAAATGTAGTATGTAACGCGGGAAATGCGTTCTGCAATGCGAAGTCTTCGTGCGGGTAGTGATATACTTTTATTAGAATTATTCTCTGTTGGGAAAAGCATCGAGGGAGGTGAATAAAGATGAAAGAATTCTCATGCGCAAGTATCGGCGTTAACTGCAAGACAACCCTGGTGGCGCCGACGGATGAGCGGCTCCTGGAACTAGTATCGACTCATGCGCGCGAAATACACGGGATGACGGCGATTCCGGAAGACATGCTCGGTAAGATCAGAAATAATTTTGTCAACCGGACAGCACCGGACGCCGCTTATGTTGTTGATCGCATCTTCGAAAAGTACAATTGCGACAGAGACCCGCAGTGTACCTGGAGGTATATTGCGGAAGCCGAGATGATCCTCACGGGCAGCGAGACTGCCCACACGCAGGAACTCAAAGCGGCCTGACATTTGAAGACAAAAACGGCCGGGTCCATGACAGGGATCCGGCCGGAGCTTTTTCAGCAAAGCGTTAGAACAATATTTTTTTTATGACCTTATGCACGGGGATTTCGGTCTTCGGCGAAGGGAAGGCCGTAATCTTCACCTCGATCTCCGCGCTCTTTGTCCCCTCGGGAAGCTCCGTGATGAAGCGCTCCATTGTGGTTTTGCGGGGCGGAAGTGAGAGATCGAGTATTTCCTTGATCTGCCACGCGCCAAGGCGATGATCGCCGTCCAGATCAAGCCCCACTTCCCAGTATTCCTTTTTTCCCATCAGTATGACTGTGCCGGAATCGGTTTTAGCGGTCACTTCCAGGACCACCTTCGCTGTCCAGAGTCACCCGTCGGGGATGCGGTGTCCGGCCTGGTTCCTGAGCCCGATGTTCACCACCGCAGTGGGAATCCATTTGCCGGGCGTCAGTTTCACGCCCGTTGCCTGGATATCGAGACCGATGCCGTCTTTCACGATGTCAGCCTCATAGGCGCCGGGAAAACGGTGCCCCCGGTTTTTGGCTTTCATGTGGCAGTCCTGGCAGGTCTCGGTCCCTCCGTTGCCGCGGTAGCCGTCCTGATAGCTGCCGTAGAGGGTGTTGCAGACCACCCAGTCGCCGTCAGGCGCTCCCAGTATCCCGTGACACTGTCCGCAGAAGATGGCCGACGTGATTGCCGGCGATTTTTCCGTTTTGTGGGCCGGCGTTGCTTTGCCCGTAGGACCGTAGTACACGTCGGGCGACGGGGCGCCGCGCAGGTTCTTCTCCACCGCTATCTTCATGTTGTGGCATACGACGCAATTCACGCTGAGTTTCGCCAGCTCCTTTTTAGCCGCGGCCTTTTTGCCTTCATCCTTCTCATCTACAGCTGCGACAATAAGGTCCCCCACCTCCTTTGCCAGCGCCTCCGACGCGTCCTTGAGCTGCGGAGCGTGGCATGCCATGCACCGCATCAGGTGCTCCCTGGTCACCGGCTTCTTCCATTCCTGGCCGAGCCCGACTACGACGAAGTTTCTCATTCCGCCGAGGGAGTGCACGATAGACTGTGCATGATAGGACGTTTGCCAGTCCTCATGCACCTTGCCGTGGCAGGACTTGCATGTTTCCACACTGTAGGCCCTGGCAAGCTCATCGACGGTCTTGTACTCAGCTTTTGCCGAGACAGGCGCAGCGAGGAACAATGCGACGATAAACCATACTACTTTTTGCATACGATCATCCTCCTTTCATTAATATAGAAAACCCAATGGATTAACTTTAGCTGAGGACGATTATGGAGTCAAATCTGTCATACTCTCTCTTCACAGTTTCCCCAGCTTCTGGTATACTGGCGCAAATGGATACTGATGAAAAATACATGAGTATGGCCATGCGGCTGGCGGCGAAGGCCAGGGGACGGACAAGCCCGAATCCCATGGTCGGCGCGGTTGTCGTAAAAAACGGCAGGGTGGTCGCACGCGGCTGGCACAGGAAGGCCGGTGAGCCGCACGCCGAGGCCATTGCGCTCAGGAAAGCGGGTGCGGCGGCCAAAGACGCAACGCTTTACGTGACGCTCGAACCTTGTTCGCACACGGTAAAGAGAACACCGCCGTGCAGTCCGCTTGTCATTCAAAGTGGGGTGAAACGGCTGGTGGTGGCGATGATCGATCCTAATCCCCGCGTATCCGGCGGAGGGATCAGTGCAATTGAAAAAAACGGCATCGAGGTCGTCACCGGCGTCCTTAAAGCGGAGGCTGAAAAACTCAACGAAGCCTTCATCAAGCACGTGACAGCGGGGGTTCCTTTTGTAACGCTCAAGATCGCCCAGACCCTGGACGGAAAGATCGCGACCGCCACAGGTGAATCGCAGTGGATAACCGGCGAGAAGGCCCGCGAGGAGGGCCACAAACTTCGCGACGGCAACGACGCCGTCATCGTCGGGATCAATACGGTATTGAAGGACAACCCCTCGCTCACGACGCGAATTCCCGGAGGACGTGATCCCATCCGGGTGGTCATCGACAGCGGGCTTCGGATTCCATTGAACGCCAAAGTTATAATTCAAAAATCATCCGCCGGGACCATCGTCGCCACGACCGCAGGCGCGCCGAAGTCTAAAATCAAAAAGCTCCGGGAGGCCGGCGCCGAAGTTATCATCGTCAAGGCTGCGCAAGGTCGCGTGGATCTCAAAGACCTCGTGAAAAAACTTGGCAAGAGGGACATCATGTCCGTGCTGATAGAAGGCGGGGCGGAAGTAAACGCCTCAGCGATCAAGTCGGGCATCGTCGATAAAGTCGTATTGTTCGTAGCACCGCTCCTGATGACGGGAACCGATTCTCTGTGCTCCATCGGAGGCATATCGCCGGCACGGCTCAACCGGGCCATCCGCCTCACCGGCGTCACCTCGCGTTTTGTCGGACAGGACCTGATGATCGAAGGTTATATCCGCCGCGGATCTCTCGATTAAATCCTCCCGTCTGCATCTTCCTGCTCTCCTCAAAGCATCATTCCGTTACTTTCTGATCTCGACTCAACCGGCAACGACATAGCCGGACAGCTTAAACAGGATTAAAATGAACCGGTATGATCAAAATGAACCGTTCATCGTGGGCTGTTTTGTGCGTCCTGGATTTTATTCGTTTGGATAACACAAGGAAAATTCTCACAATCCATGAGCGTCCTGAAGCAGGCACTGCTTTTGCACTGTGTAAGACGTTTATCGTCGAACAAAGGATTCCCGGGAATGAAGCAGTTCTTTGCAAAAAGTAGATGAAAGCAGTTGAACCACATGCCTGATCGGAAATGATCGGAGCACATTCATTTTCATTTAAGGAGGATGGCCATGAACATGAAAAAGGTCTTATTAACAGCAGGTGGTGTACTAATCGCTTCAGCAGCGCTGTTCAGCGCGTGCAGCGGAGGCGGCGGAGGCGCAAGCCAGTTGACGGGACCGAACGTAAGCAGGGGTGTCATCACCGGGTTCGGCAGCGTTATCGTCAACGGCGTTGAGTTCGAATCCAGCACTGCCGACGTGACGCTTGACGACAGTCCTTCGAACGAATCTTCCCTCAGGATCGGGATGGAAGTAACCGTACGGAGCAACGGCACGACGGCCAGCAGCATCACCGCCGCGGACGATCTCGAAGGTCCGATCACCGGCATCGATGCCGTCGCGAAGAGCTTCAGCGTCATGGGCCAGACCGTGCAGACGGACAACCAGACGCTCTTTGAAGGAACCGCCGGTCTGGCGGCCCTTGCTCAGGGCAACATCGTGGAAGTGAGCGGACTCGCCGACAGCGCCGGCGTCATTCACGCGACGCGCGTCGAGATGAAAACAGCCACGGCCGATCCATCAAGAGAGATTGAAGTCAAGGGAACCGTCTCGAACCTCGATTCGGCCGGCAAGACTTTCAAACTGAACGCCCTTACCGTGGATTTTGTGAATGCCACGATGAAGGACTTCGGCGCGGGCGGCATGTCGAACGGGCAGTTCGTTGAGGTCAAGTGCACGCTCGGCAACATGACCGGCAGCACGCTCACCGCCGAAACCGTGGAGCTGGAACCGGGTATTGATGCAGCAGAGGACGAGCACGTGGAAATCAAGGGATTTATAACGGATTATGCGTCGAACGGAAGTTTCAAGGTGAACGGAATGACCGTGGATGCGAGCGGCCTGAATGTCGCGGGTCTGGCGAATGATGTGGAGGTGGAAGTAGAGGGGACCGCCAATGCCGCCGGCGTTCTGGTGGCGGTCAAGGTGGAAGTGGAGCAGGAAAACGAAAATGAAAACGGCGGCCCTGATGATAATTCAGCGCAGTAGGCCGGATTTGACGGCTCCGCGGGAAAGGAAAGGCCGGAAACGGCCTTTCCTTTTTTTTTAACAATCGCCTCTCGTATTACATGCTGTGTACGAGATAGAGCATCAGGAACACGCCGATCGCTATCATGGCAAGAGTAAGCAGCACCGAAAGAATGGCCGAGGGGCGGTAGGTGTCGTCGTCGATCTGGCTTTCCACGGCCTTATAGCGGATGAAGGCCAGGACACCCATCACAACGCCGAGGCCGACGAGAACAATCCCGATGATCGATGAATAACCCGCCGGCGGCGGTGAAACCTCCTTCCCCAGGTAATAGGTCATCTGTTTCACGAAGAGTGAGAACTTTTCGACCACGAAGCCGAAGGCCATTACGGCGATGCTCGTTCTCACCCAGGCGAGGAAGGTCCGTTCATTCGCCATGTGGACGCGGCGGTTGCGTATCCGTCCGGTTTTTTTGTCTTCAAGAGGTTCCTGCATGCGCTGTTTTCCCTCTCCCGTCACCCTTCGATCAGTTTGAATACGCCGCTTCTGATCATCTTAACGGCAAAGGCCGTCAGGATCAGGGCCGCGACCTTGGCAAAGGCGCGGGAACCGTTGATGCCGATGAGCCGGATGATCCGTTCGGACTGGGCGAAGATGATCCAGGCCACGAGCAGGTTCACCACGAGAGAGAGGACGACCGGGGCGTAGCCGTAAGAGCCTTGAAGCACGAGGGTGGTCGTGAGCATCGCGGGACCGGCGATGATCGGCGTGCCGAGCGGCACCACGCCCAAGGTGGAAGTGGCGACGATCTTTCTCTCTCCCGCCCGGATGATATCACTCGCGGCGATGATGAGCAGCACGATGCCGCCCGCGATCATGAAATCCTCCACGAGTATCCCGAGGGCGTTGAATATCGCACTGCCCAGCAGGATGAACCCGACGGTGACGAGAAACGCGGTGATGATGGACTGACGGACTATTTTCTTTCGCTCCTGCCTGTTCAGCCCGTCGGTCAACCCGACGTAGATCGGCAGCGTCCCCGGCGCGTCCATGGCAACCATGATCGGGATCAGGCTCAACAGAAAGTCCTTCCACATTTCCGCAAGGTCCATGGTTCTTACCTCTCTGTAATGCATCATAGCTGTGCCGGCTGACCATGAGTATAGCGCATCTCCCCCCCGGTGTCCAGACGCGGGCACTCCTCTGCTGCAGGTCGCCGTGACTCATATCAAGCCGGATAAACGATAGATTTTTTCTATGCATACTGCACAATTGAATCGGTATTTGCGATTTGACTGCTGATTTGGATGAGCGTATCGTTGAACGCAATCACCAGCAAAGAGGTGATCTCAATGGCGGGAACTGACTACGTCCAGGGGCGGCAGGCAACACATTGGTCGAGCAGCAGAAATCATCAGGGTCCATGTCTTGGTG
Organism: Nitrospirota bacterium; assembly: GCA_045403145.1. Taxonomy (GTDB): domain Bacteria; phylum Nitrospirota; class UBA9217; order UBA9217; family UBA9217; genus JAJYKN01. The sequence goes on from JAXIPA010000157.1 coordinate 5,702, forward strand.
GAGAATAAGAGTTACTGTGGAAAGCGGATAGAGGAGGGTAGTATTTATGTTGATTGACGCGCGGGGCAAGGCTTGTCCCCTCCCGGTTTTGATGACCGAGGAAGAGCTCAAGAAAAAAACGGAAGGCATTGTCGAGGTCCTCGTGGACAACGAGGAGTCGGCGCTCAACGTCTCGGGATATGCGGCGCAGAACCAGATGCTCGCCGAGACCCGGAAAGAAGGGAGGGACTGGAAGGTCAAGGTTGTTAAAGGCTATGCCTGTAAAACCAATGCGGATTTCGAAATGCGGAATGCGGAATCAACAGAAAAAAAGAAAACTCTACTGCTCATTGTCGGGACCGATAGCCTGGGAAAGGACGAAGATTTGGGGAAGAAGCTCATGAAGGGCTTCTTCGACACCATGATGGTGTACAAACAGCTCCCGCACACGCTTTTTTTATTGAACGCGGGAGTAAAGCTCACCACCGTGAACGACGAGACGGTAGGCGTGCTGAAGGAGATAGAGGCCATGGGCGTGGAGATTTATTCCTGCGGCACCTGCCTCAAACACTATGATCTTGAGTCGGAGCTCAAGGTCGGCAATCGCGGCACGACCAATCATATCGTGGAGGGAATGCAGGACTTCGACAAGGTGGTATGGGTGTAGGCTACAGGCGTTTGCTGGTCTTGTGTTTCAGGTTCTTGTCTTTATGCTTGTAAGGATCGTCGGTGAACAGGAGCGCGCCGTCGTTTTCGTAGCCGACGTAGATGGTGTAATGGGGCGTGACGGAACTTCCCGTCCCGTTGTAGAGCCTGAGTATCCGCCGCACATAATTCTGCGTTTCGGGGAAGGGCGGTATGGTCCCCCATTTTTTCACGGAAGTTTCACCCGAATTGTACGCGGCCAGCGCGAGCGACAGGTTGCCCTCATAGCGGTCGATCAGGTACCGAAGGTATTTCACGCCGCCGTCGATGTT
>JAXIPA010000083.1:0-7375 GCA_045403145.1 Nitrospirota bacterium
TCTTTTCATAAACCCTCCTTTTCTTAGTTAGATGGTCGTCGAGTGTCACGGAACTGAAAGCAAAAAGAATACGGTTTTTTGACCCCCCTCCTTTTTTCTATGTGTTCTATGCGTTATTGGCGTCGTAGATGTAATCTTGAACTGCTCATGAAATAAGATATGCAGAACGGTTGATCAGGATGTGCCAGGCCCGTTTCGCGATGTCAGGAACATCTCTTAGCCGGCTTTCTCAGTAATACTCTTGCGGCGAGCGCAGCACCCGCCATCACTACGAACAGAAAAATTGCTGGATATTGCACGAAATATACAACCGGCGTAAGCGCCCACCGTGTCACGGTCCTGAGACTTTCGTGCCTGCCGATAAAGTCGGCAACCGGCGGTGAGTAGTGATAATAGAGAGAAACAAAAGCCCTTCCCGGCCCGTTCGTCAGCAGGCAGCGGTCGCGGAAATTCCGCAGAGTCGCGACATGCGGATCAAGGTACGAACCGTAGGCTGCAGTCGCAATAAAACACCCGCCGCCTCCACCCCCTCCTCCTCCGATGTTTGCCTGAGACGCCGGGAGCGATGCGTTTCCCGTCAATTGAACGTTCAGCCGCGGGATCAGGGGGTCGTTGGAAGTGATGGACAGTGCCGCGCTTTGCGCGATGTCAGCCGTTGGTGCATAAGTCATCGTTATGCCGCAGGATGCAGCGGGCGCGAGTGTAGCGCCGCAAGCGCTGGTAAAGCTGAAAGACTCGGGATTCGAGCCCGCAAGCGTTATGGACTGGATCGCGAGGTCCGCCGTACCGGTGTTTGTGATGCTCACACTGCCGGTCCTGTTCGCGTCGCTGAAACTCAGCGCCATGGGACTCGCCGAAACGACCGGCGCGATCATTGCGGCCTGAGATTCGTTGAGGTCAGTGTCCACTGCCGTGACTGCGTAGACATCGGAAGACAGCATAGCACTGTCCGTGTAGGAAATTTGGGCTCCGAGCGTCGCATTCGGCGTTGCAAGGTCATTCTTGTAGACATTGTAATTCACGGCATTCGCGCTCGCTGTCCAGCTCAGGGTCCCGGCGGCATGGTCCACCGTCAAATTCGCCGGTGGAAGAGGTGCAAGGCCGATGTTAAAGTTGACCGCGCCGATGCCGGTTTCCGCGATGTTCCTGACGTTCACCCAACCGTAGTTCGTGTAGGGAATTGACGAAGGCTTTGTCATCGGCGTCAGTTTTGTATTGCCCGTCGATCCGGGGAACGGATCGCCGTCACTTCCCGTATCGCTGCCGGTGCCCGTTTTGAGGAGCGCGTAGTCGCCGTCAGCTTCGATGAGCTTCAACCCGGGCCGCGACTGACTGTTGTTGATGGAATTACTGGACAGCTTGGCGTTGATCACGTCCTCATCGACAAGCCAGACCAAAAGGCCGTGGCCGGGAAGGCCGGCATCATATCCGGTCTTTTGACGGTTCTCGATCAGGAAATACTGGCTGGCAGCGGCTGTCGACGCCTGGACCTTGATGACATTCGTTCCCGCGGCAGGCGTTGTCAACGTGGGCACGGATTCCACGGCGCTCAGGGTGATAAACTCATTGCCTGCCGCCCGCGGATTGACCCATCCGAGATAAACCCGGCTCCATGCGTCAAGATGGGCCGGCGAACTGCCATGCCACGTAGGATTCAGCGGGTCGATATTGTAAATGCCGTCCGCCATGAGGCTCCATTCCCCTGCCCCGTCGAGCAGGCAGGACGCGGCCGTACAGTAGAGGTCCGGCAGGCCGAGCCAGTGGCCGAACTCATGCACATACACGCCGAGGGGATCGACGGTTACGGGCATGGGCGCGGAACGCGAATCGGTCTGGGGCATGATGATGGCTTCAGTGAAAGCAACGTCGTTGCGCAGTTTGGTGGTGAGGCATGGACCGGATGCGTTTTTACAGATGCCGCCGCTGCTCTCATAATAGAGAGACCAGAGATCCTTGGCCGTCGAACCGGTAAAGTCAGATTCCTCCCCCACGCCGGCATGCACGATGAGGACGGCGTCATACTGGGTGAAAACAATATCGGCCTCCGCCGCCTTTACGCTGTCGTAAATGAACGATTCGAGCGCCGCCGGTGTCTCGCTGCCGTAAGCGGACATGGCATTGGGAAGCCGGTAAATACCCGGCGATATCGTTACCACAGGCGAAAAAAGCCCATAGGAAACCTGGTTCCAATAATCAGCGAACTTAATTTTCGCGCGATTTACCCAGAAGTGGGGATCGTTGTCGTGCGCATAGAGCGCATCCGCCCAAAGGCCGGTGCCGGTTGTTTGCGCGGCGGAAGGGTCTGGTTCCGGCTGGAACTCAACGCGGAGAAACAGCACGTTCACCGTTGTCGGTATTCCCTTCGGAAGAGGCAGGGCGAGCATCAGGCCTGACGTCAGGCCCGGCGCGAAGCGCTGCTGAAGCGTCATGCCGGGCCGCTCAACAGGTTCACGCATCGATCTATTCAGAGGTGGCGCGGCAAAAAGCGGGGAATAGAGTGAAAGAAGAACGCATATGGTGAAAACGGCTTTTTTCAAAGAAGGACCTCCTGTTCTCGCAGCGCAGACGTTACCGTTGCTCCGGAGAATGCGGGAAGTCCGCTCAGAGGGTTCCTTGGAAGGAATACGAAAGTAGGACCGAGCATGACTCCAGAATAATTGGTATAGACCATTTTGTCAAGGAAATATTCGCCGAGAAAACGTCTTTTTTCTGTCTGTAATATGGCATACATTGTACGCGGTTTGTTGCAAAAAGTAAACAATTTCGACGGGGGTATTATCAGATTCGCAAAAGGCGGGGAATAAATGCATAAAAACAAAGCCATGCCGAAATGCAGACGCCTAAGCGCGAGAAAGGCATTTTCGACTGCATCACAACGTAATCACGGCAACCTGCCTGTTAATATGAATACGATGAGGAGAGGAATAGCATCCAGCTTTCGGACACGGCGGTCTGAACGGCTGTTGAGCCGCCGATGATCTGCGATTGACCCCTGCCGTGGGTTACCCCGCCGCCAAGTGTAACGGCCGTGTTCCTGGTGAAATGGCTGAAGCTCGCCGTAGCCCCGTAGATATCGATATGCTCGCTCTGGTCGCTGCCGGCGGCGTCGATCTTCGATGTGTTTGCATAGTCCGAATACAGGCCTGCGCGTACGGCCCAGTTTCTGGTGAGGTAGTACTCGGTTCCCAGCGCGAAATTCGTGACCGTATTCGCGCGCGCGCGAAGCAGGACGGATTGGCCGTCGAGCGCGGCAATTTGTTCATTGACCCTCTCGTAATAGTTCACGTCCGCGGTAAGCAGGACGCTCGCTGAAGGGAACCAGGCCCCTCCCAGGCTTACCCGCATCGGATACCTCCGTTTTGCTCCCATGCTCTTCTGCCCGTCGGGCAGGTCGGATACGTCGGTCACGACCTCGCCCGGGTCAATGACTCCGTTGTTGTTGGCATCGACCCAGACCGCAATATTCCTCCTCTGGGAAGTATGTTGAAAGGTGGTATTGGAACCGATGACCATGTATTTCGACAACGCAAGGCCGAGGGAGACGTTCGTAACCGGAGTAAACATGAGCCCCAGTACGGGCCTCAGGCCCGATTCCTCCGAGTGGAAATAATCATTCGTCAACTCGGAGCCGCCGTTGCTCGTCTTGATGAGTTGATTCAGGATGCGCAGGTTTTTCCGCTGGAAGTAGTAGAGCGTCAGTCCGGCGGACAACCTGTCCGTCAACTCTGCGGCAATCGACGGCCCGAGGTTGTAGGTATTGCCTTCGTCATTGAAGTTTATGATGTACGAAGTGATTCTCACGCCGGGGTTCAACGACTGGATCGATGCGCTCAACTGCAGATCGGTGAACGTCTGCTGCTGGTCAGACATGATGGACTCCGGCACGGCATAGGAAAGGCCGATCTTGAACCTGCCGACCGGCTGGATCACTCCGAAATAATTAGGCAGCAGGGATGACGATTTCCGCTCCCACCCGTTGCCGCCGATGACGCTTTTATAGGTCTTGGTCGTGTTGTAGTAGGCGTTGACGCTTGCCGAAATACTCCTGCCCTCGGAATAGACGATGCCGGCCGGGTTGTAGTAGAGGCCGGTCGCATCGTCGGAGACCGCCGTGTAGGCGCCTCCCATGCCCGATGCACGGTCTCCGATGGGGAGGTTGGTGTAGTGGAATTCGTCCGCCGTGGCTCTCCCCGCGAAGAATGCCGACGTGCATGCTGCAAGAATCAAAAAGAAAAACTTTCTCATTCTGATTTCCCCCGCTTTCCGATTGGCAGGAGGAAGAATAGTATAAACTCCAGGAATTTGCAAGATCAAAAACCGGAACAGATCAAAAACCGGAAAAATAAAAAACGGCGGCCCGATGCAAGGCCGCCGCTCGCGGAATTCCGGTCAGCTCCGTTTGCCGACGCGTTATTTCAACGCTGTCATGGTCCCGCTGAAACGCTCCTGGTAATTCTTAAAGCTCCCCGGTTCCATTCCCTCCTGGGCGATGGTGCTGTTGAGCCAGGCGATCCTGGCCTCAAAGGAAGGATGGGTCCTGTCGAGCACTTCGGTCTGCTTACCCTTCCTGCCGCTGATGCGCTCGAAATACCGCACGAGTCCCGCAGGCTCGTAACCCGACAACGCGCAGAACAGGACCGCGTCCCTGTCGGACTGCGTCTCGTCCTCACGCCTGTAACCGTTCTTAAAGAGCGTGTCCAGCGCCTTGTCCACTGCCTGCGCGAAGGCCAGCCGCGCGGAGTCGGAACTGCCTCCTATGACCCGCGCAAGCCCGGAAACGGCCGAATCATCGCTTCCCTTGATGTTCAATTCCTTGACAACATGTTTTTCGACAACGTGTCCGATTTCATGGGCGAGCACGCCGGCAAGCTCGGCCTCGTCCCGCATCGCTGAAAGCACGCCGCGGGTGACGAAGACGTAGCCGCCGGGCGCGGCATAGGCGTTGATCTCATCGGTATTCAGGACCGCAAAGCGGAATTCGATCTCCGGACGGTTCGTGCTCATGGCGAGGACCCGGCCGACGAGGTTGACGTACTTCATGATCTGAGGATTGTCGTAGAGGCCGTACCGCGCGATGACCCGGGCCGCCACCTCGCGTCCGAACCGCACCTCCTCGGTGATGTCCGACGCGGCCACCTCGTCATTCGAAGACAGGCGCTGGCGCCACTGCGGCCCGGTTTCACCGGCCGGGAGCCGTGCAGGGAATGCAGCGCACAGCAGGATCATAACGACAAGAGCGTAGCTGGCCGATCTCATAGGTTGCCCCCCTCCATGAACCGGCTGATCTCTTCGGAGGTGAGCTTGAACGACTCCATTGTGTCGAGCGAAACATAGTCGGCCTTCTCTTCCCCGCTCAGACGCCGCCGGTCGTCCTGCGCCAGTCCGCGCGCCGCGGCGGCGCTCGTATAGGAAGAAGCGCGGCGGCGGACGCCTTGTTTGATGTCGTCCTCGTCCGCCCTGATGACCTCGGGCTTTGCAAGCGGCGGATGGGTGGACACGACGAGAGAGGAGACATAGCCGACACGGTCCTTGAACCGCACCTTCACCCAGCTGCCTTCCCCGCCGGAAGCATCGAACTTGAACCCTTTGCCCACTTCGCCCAATACCTGCGCTTTAAAGGACGCCCCGGACATCACCTTTGCCTTCACGCTCTGCACATAATAGATACTCTGCGCATACACCGCGGTTGCATAAAACATCCCTGCCACAAACAGCAGCAACACCCAAATATGCTTTTTCATACTCCACCTCCTGTGTTAATAACCCATCTGAATGCAAACATGACAATCTCGTAAAAAGTCGTCACTCCCGCTTGATTCATAGCCTGCCCCGGCATGCTTAAAGCCGGGGGGAGTCGTTTCGCCGCATAACATACTGAAGAAGAAGGATTCCGGACAAGCCGGAATGACTGGAAAATGATATTGTTCGACCCTTTTATGAAACCATCAAGCATCACTTATCCGGCCGTATAGATGAATACCGGCTGTTCCCTTCCCTTTACCTTTACGTTCCCAAGCAGGTTGCAGTCGACCGTTTTTTTGATTTTTTCGTAGGTATATTCCGAAAATATCAGCGGCGTCCTGTAGTCCTTGGTGATGCTCTCCAGTCGAGAGGCGAGGTTGACCGTGTCTCCCACGACCGTATAGTTCTTTTTTATCTCGGAGCCGATGTTCCCGATCGTGGCCACTCCCGTATTGATGCCGATGCCGATATCCAGGTCCAGGTCGAACCCCCGCGCTTTCAGCGTTGCGTTGACTTCCTTGAGCCCCTCGAGCATCTCCTGCGCCGCGCGGACGGCCCGTTCCGCATGGTCCGACCTGTGCACGGGGGCGCCCCAGAAGGCCATGATCGCGTCGCCGATGTATTTATCGATGGTGCCGTTGTGTTTGAGGATGATGCCGGCCATGACCGAGAAATGGATATTCAGCATCTCAACGATTTTTTCCGGCGGGGCGGTCTCAGAAATGGAAGTGAAGCCCCTGATGTCTGAAAACAACACCGTGATCTCGACCTTCTGTCCGGCGCTTGACTTCAGGTACTCCTCATAATTGTGCAGCACTTCGTCGAGCACGTCCTTCGACACATACTGCGTGAACAGATGCGACAGCCGGCGTTTCTCCGCCGCCTCGGTAAAGGTCAGATACCCGAAGGAAAAAAAGCTGGTCGTTACGGTCGAAAAAACAATCGGCACAATTTCGACGGGAGTGTTTGATGAGAAGGAATACGCCGCATACCCGGTAAACAGCACGAGGAGCGCCGTGGGAAACACGGCCCTGATGATGAAACGCTTCGAGAAAAGGACCAGCCATGCCGTGAGAAACGCCCCCAAGAAGATGGAAAGGACCGTAAGCTTTCCGTCCGGAGGCTTCATAAAGTCGTTTTTGAGGTAATTGTTCGCCAGGAACGCGTGGAGCATCACACCCGGCGTGCTGGGGGCCATCGGGGTCTGTTTGAGATCGGCGGTCCCCACCGCGCTGGCCCCGATGAAGACAATGCTGTCCCTGAACACCTCCGGGTTCACCAGGAGGTTCTCCACCTCGCCCTGCCTGATCTTCTGGAGCGACGCGAACACGCCGCTCAGGGAATAGGTGTCCACTTTGTCGAGGCCGTACATGTTAATGATGCAATTGCAGTTGTCATCAACGGGAATCGACCTGTCGTTGATCATGATCGTGTTTTTCCGGATCGTGATCGGCGTCGCGCCGTCGATAAAAGGGGCAAGACCGAGCACCGGGAAACATTTCCCCTGATATTCCCGCAAGGGCTGCGTCCTGCGATGCCCGCTGTCGCTGTCCCATTTAAATTCGACCACGGCCACGCCCTTTGATGCCTCGGCCAGGCCTTCAATCGGCAGCAAATAGTCGTTGTTCTCCGC
>JAXIPA010000070.1:0-6020 GCA_045403145.1 Nitrospirota bacterium
CGAAAAAATGGCCCTGAAAAGAAAGGTCGCCTGTTCCACCTGCGGGCGCGAGTGAGCAGCTGATGACCAAAGGTTTTCAAGGAAGACGGCTTCGAGGACGTATCGCTATAGGCAATTAAAAAGCCCCTCTTTCAAGGGGCTCCTATACCGGACTCTGTGAAACCTTAAATTGGTGGAGGCGGCGGGAATTGAACCCGCGTCCGAAAACCGTCAGCCAGAAGCTCATACATGCTTATCCCCTCTTTTTAAGCTCTCGCCTCATCCAGCGCCTTGGGGAAAGCTTTGGAATCGGCCAGCCCGGTTTATCTTATCTTCCCGCCCCGGACGAAGTCGGGAAAACCAGCCTGGTTTGTGACGTCTCTGCGGCTGTTCAGGCGCCGGCCGCGAAACGCGCTACCTAATTAGGCAGCGAGTGCCAGTTCGTTATTGGCAGTTGATCTTTACCATGTGTTTAACGAGCCCCATGGTACCTCGGCATGCAACTCCTAACCTCTGTGTCCCCGTCGAAGCCTGTCGCCCCCTTTTTAGTTATAGGAAGATGTGATGATCGGAAGTTGGGAAGATGGGCGTTATATCGCACTTTCCCACCTTCTCATCTTCTCAACTTCACTCCATATGATACCCTATTTGCGCTCACCATTCAATACCTTATCCGCGTCGGCCGGGGAAATACCATTGACTCTGACGATCTTTTGCCTCGATGTGTGGCCGGAAACGATCTCCACCTGCGATTTTGCGATTGAGAGCGTGTCCGCAAGAAACTTAACCAGCGCTTCATTCGCCGCCCCGTCCACCGGCGGGGCCGTCAGCCTGACCTTGAGCATCCCGCCTTCCATCCTGAGGATTTCATTCTTCGAGGCCCGGGGCTGGATTCGTATCGAGAGTGTAACCGGCGCCGCAGTCTCTTTATTCCTGGGCAGGCTCTTCCTTGGCGTCACTGCCGGCCTCCTCGAAGGCGATCATTTCCTGGTGCATCTGGAGGACCTTCTTCAGATCCAGAAGGAACTGATGCCTGCGGCGTCTCAGGTCCTGGAGCTCCGATTCAAGCCGCACCTTTTCCTGCTGGGCATTCCCGAGCATCTGCTGACTCCGTATGTCGGCATCCTTGATGATCAGCGCAGCTTCCCTGCGCGCGTTGTCCTTCTGGTCCTCCATGAGCTTCTGGGTCATGAGCATCGTATTCTTGACGGTTTCCTCTTTTTCGTTCAACTCGCTCAGGCGCTGATCATAGGACTGACGGAATTCACGAAGCTCCGTGACTTCCCTGGCGAGCGCTTCCATCTCGTCCCGCACGAGATCCAGAAACATCTCGACCTCGGTTTTGTCGTAACCGCGGAAGCCCACATGAAACCGCTTCTGCTGGATGTCGATCGGCGTTATCTTTAAACCATTGCCCATGGCCTTTGCCTCCTTCGGCGGCATATGACCGCCCGCCCCCGCTTATCCCATCGAGCGCCCGATGCGATAGAGCGTATTGATCAGCGCATACTGCAAGAAGATGAGGACGAGGATCGCGATGAGCGGCGACAGGTCGATCCCGATCTTATGAGGGGGCGCCAATTTCCTGATCGGCCTCAATACCGGCTCGGTCACCCTGGTCAGGATCTGGATGATCGGGTTGTACGGGTCCGGATTCACCCATGAGATAAGAGCCCTGATGATAATGACCCACATGTAGACGTTCAGCGCCACATCGAGCACTTTGGCTATTCCCAGTATGATATTTCCGAATACGAACATCGCTCCTCCCTTTGAATCAGTTAAGAGTAAGGTGTAAAGAGTGAGAGGGGCTCATGACTCATTACCCATTACCCATTACTCATTACGGTCTCTCATCATTTCCCCAGTTCCCTGCTTCGCGCCGTCGCCGCTTCAACTGCGTTCATGAGCGTGGCCCTGAGCTTCCCTTTTTCGAGCGCATGCAGGCCTTCAATGGTCGTCCCGCCTGGTGAGGTGACCATGTCCCGAAGCTTGCCGGGATGTTCTTTTGTCTCCAGCACCATTTTGGCCGAACCGTATACGGTCTGTGCGGCAAGCTCGAGCGCAAGCTGCCTGGGCAGGCCAGCCTTCACTCCAGCATCGGAGAGCGCATCGATGATCATGAACACGTATGCGGGTCCGCTTCCCGAGAGGCCGGTGACGGCATCCATGAGTTTTTCCTCCACCACAACCGCCCTGCCCACCGCAGTAAAGATCTCCTGTGCAACGGCAAGATCGTCCTGCGAGGCATTCGTGCCCGCCGCGAGTGCGGCCGCGCCCGCAAGCACCAGGGCGGGAGTGTTGGGCATCACGCGAATAACCCGGGGATTGCCGATGAGGGCCTTTTCCATGCGGCTGATGGTTATGCCCGCGGCGATCGAGATCACCAGCTTCGACTTGTCGGCCGCGGGTGCGATCTCGCCGAGCACCCTGTCCATGACCTGGGGTTTGACGCACAGGAGCACGATGCCGGCCTCCTGCGCCGCCTCCCTGTTGCTCGTCATGGTGCGGACATCATATTTCTTGAGGTACGCGAGCCGGTCAGCGGAAGTGTCCGTCACGAGCATCTGGCTTGGCTTCGCCACATCGGCCGACAGCAACCCCTTGATGAGCGCCTCGGCCATGTTCCCGCCGCCGAGGAAGGCTATTTTATTATCTATGGCCATAATGCCTCCACTTATTTTATTCACCGCGGAGCACGCTGAGCACGCAGAGACAGAATGATACGTGCGTCTTTCCTCCGCGATCTCTGCGACCTCTGCGGTAAAATGGAATCAGTGCCTTGTCCCGAATATCGCCGTCCCCACCCGTACCATGGTCGCGCCTTCCTCGATGGCCACCTCGAAGTCACCGCTCATGCCCATGGACAAACACTGCATCGAAACATCCGGGATATTCTCTTCGGCAATCACAGAAGCAAGGTCCCGCAGTCTTTTATAGTACGGCCGCGAGTTCTCGGGATTCTCGGAATAGGGAGGCATGGCCATAAGCCCCTTGACCCTGATATGTTTCAAGCCGGCGGTCTCGCGGACCAGCCCAGCTGCCGCGTCCATGGGAACACCCGCCTTTTGCTCCTCACCGGCGATGTTCAACTCGATCAATACGTCCTGGACCTTCCCAATCTTCGCCGCCTGCCTGTCTATTTCCTTTGCAAGTTCGAAGGTATCAACTGAGTGGATCAGGTCAAAAAGCTTCACCGCATATTTTGCCTTATTCGTCTGAAGGTGGCCGATCAAATGCCAGCTCGCGATATTGCCGAGCTTATCGATCTTCTCCTTCGCCTCTTGCACCCGGTTCTCGCCGAGGACCACCGCGCCCGCTGACACTGCCTCCCGGATCCTCTCGATATCAACGGTCTTCGTGACGGTCACGAGTTTGATTGCCGACGGGTCTCGTCCCGCGCGCCTCGCTGCGGCGGCGATCCTGTTCCCTACACTCTTGAGGTTCTGCTCGATGGACATAAACCCTTTTGCCACGGATGGACACTGATGAACACGGATGAAAAACTTAAAATTAAATATCTCTTTAAAATCTGCGTCATCTGCGCAATCTGCGGACAAATAATCCTTTACCGTTTTATCATGATCACCGACAACATCCTGCCGGTCCTGCCCTCGGCCCGGAAAGAGTAGAACAAATCCCTCCTGCAGGAGGTGCACATGCCGAGGGCATGAACGTTCATTTCGGACAGACCTGCCTGCACAAGCTCGATCCGATTCGCCTTCGACAGATCCAGACTCCACCGGCCGTTATCGCGCGGAGCAGCTACCTCCTGCCAGACCGAAAACGCTTCCCTCACCGGACCCATCACCGGCTCATCCACCTCGTAGCACTCCGGGCCGATGGCCGGGCCGATGGCGGCGATCATCCGCGCCGGGTCCGAACCGAACTCTTCACGCATTCGTTCCACCGACTTCCGGACGATCATTTTCACCGTACTCCGCCAGCCCGCATGGACCGCGGCCACGGCGGGAGTTGCGGGATCGACGAGCAGGATCGGCACACAGTCCGCGGTCTCAACGCCGATGGCAAGCCCGCGGGCATCGGTAATCATCGCATCAGCCTGGACGGTTTTCACGCCCCGGAAGTTCTGGTCATCGACTCGAACGACGTCTTCCCCGTGCACCTGGTTTACGGTTATAATGCGGTCGGCACTGATGCCGAAAACGTCGCCGACTTTATTCCAGTCATCAGGCGCCTTAAATCCGCTGTTCCTCGCACCCAGGCCGTTGAGTCTGGTGGTGAACGCATGAAGAATAGAACCCGTCTGTTCGAGAGCGGGGATAGTTAAATATTGTTTTTCAGCCATGGCTGCTGCAAACAAATAAACCGTCATCCCCGAATGCTTTAATCGGGGATCTGGTGTTTATTTACAATCTAACAACGTGGATTCCCGATAGAGGCACTCGGGAATGACGGCTTAGGTCGCTTCTGTATTTTATGCAGTAACTTTTTGGAACTCGCTTTTATTTACACACCCCGCAGGTCTTGCACGACCCCACTCTGCAGGGCGGCGTGAACGCGCCCTTGAGCGCGCGCTCGAATTCGGCTTTAAGATAATCTTTCCGCACACCGATGTCAATAAAATCCCACGCCAGGGCCTCGTCGAGCGACCGGCGCCGCGTGACATAAAAATCGGTGTTCATTCCAAGCCCCCGCGCGGCCTTTTTCCAGTCACCGCCCATCTCATGGGCGGTCCTGATGAGTCTGCCGGTCCGGCGGTCGCCGCGCGAGAGCAGGGCCTGAAAATATTCCCACTTCGGCAGATCATGGATGAGGTTCATATTCCCGATCTTCCGCACCGCCTTGTCAAGGAAGCGCTGCTTCCTGTTCAGGCTTTCAACGGGCTCCATCGACTCCCACTGGAACGGAGTAAAAGGCTTCGGCACAAAGGAGTTCACGGAAAGCGTGATCCTGCCGATCCGGCCCTGCGGCCGCGCATGTTTGAGCTGCACCTCGTGTACCTTTCCGGCCAGGGCGATGATGCCGTCCACGTCCTCCTGGGTCTCCGTGGGAAGGCCGATGATGAAATAAAGCTTGAGGTTCGGAATGCCGCTTCCGAATATCATATCGGCGGCGCGGAGAATGTCCGCTTCGGTGACGCCTTTATTGATGACCTTCCGGAGCCGCTCCGATCCCGCCTCCGGGGCGATGGCGATCGTCTTGTGCCCGCTTCGAGCCAGCCGGGCAATCAGCGCCTCGCTCACTGAATCCGCGCGGAGCGAAGATACCGAGACCCCGCCTTCGATGGCGCTGCAGAGCTCGCCGATCTCCGGGTAGTCCGAGATTGCCGCGCCCACAAGCCCGATCCTGCCGCAGAGGTCGTCGGCTGTTCCGGCCTGTTCCCTGGCCTTGCCGATGTCGAGATTGCGCGGCGGAAGGTAAATGTATCCCGCCATGCAGAACCGGCAGTGCCTGCCGCAGCCCCGCGTGATCTCGGTCAGATACCTGTCGCTGAACTCGGTATCCGGCGTCAGGATGACCGATGCTGCCGGCAGCCGGTCGATGTCTTTGACCGTTCTCTTGACGATCCGGTCCGGGGCCGTAGGTTCGAGTTTTGTGCGGGCCTTGATGGTGCCGTCCTCGCTATAAACAGTTTCGTAGAATCCGGGCACGTACACACCGGGTATGCGGCCCAGGGAAGCCAGCAGCTCTCTGCGTTCCCGCCCCTTGTTCGCCTTGAACACATCGATAAACTCACCAACGACTTCTTCGCCTTCTCCCACGATCACAATATCGAAAAAATCCGCGAGCGGCTCGGGGTTGAAGAAGGAACAGATGCCGCCGAGGACCAGGAGCGGGTCGGCTTCGGTGCGGTCGTTTTTGTCCGCGTGGATCCCCGCGAGCCGGAGCATTTCGAGGATATTCAGATAGTCCTGCTCAAAGGATACGGAGAACGCAAGGACATCGAATTCCCTGACCAGCCGCTTGTTCTCGAGGCTGAAGAGTTTCGTGCCGGTCTTCTCATAGTCTTCGAGGTCTTCATCATCGGGCAGGAACACGCGCTCGCACACGGTGTCGGGACGGGAGTTCAGGAGAGA
>JAXIPA010000244.1:0-12106 GCA_045403145.1 Nitrospirota bacterium
TCCCCCGGATGAGCCCTTTGATCCTGTCCATCTCCTGCGTCCGGTGCATCTGCGAGGCATGGCCAACGGTGAAGAAAATGGACGACTTCGTGAGGCTGTGGACAAGCATGTGTAAAAGCGCACCGAAGGTGGCCACGGGACCGCCCAGACCGAAGGCAAAGGTGGCGATGCCCATGTGTTCGATGGACGAATAGGCAAAGAGGCGCTTGATGTCCTTCTGCCGCAGAAGCGAAAAAGAAGCGACGATGATGGAAATGATGCCGAAACCCATCATGATGTCCCCCGAGTGGTGCGTGCCCGTGGAGCCGTCCACGAGGACCTTGCAACGGACGAGCGCGTAAAGCGCGATGTTGAGGAGCAGTCCCGAAAGCACGGCCGAGATCGGCGTCGGGCCTTCACTGTGCGCGTCAGGCAGCCAGTTGTGAATCGGCACGAGGCCGACCTTGGTCCCGTATCCGACCATGAGGAACACAAAGGCGAGGGAAAGGATGGTGGGTTCGAGCTGGTCGCTCACCTGATATAAGTTGGTCCAGTGGAGCGCGGCCCCTCCCTCGCCCAAAACTTTTTCCGCGGCGAAGTAGAGAAGCACCGTCCCGAACAAGGCGAGCGCGATCCCGACGCCGCAGAGAATGAAATACTTCCATGCGGCCTCGATCGCCGCGGGCGTCCGGTACAGCGACACCAGGAGGACCGTGGACAGCGTGGCCAGCTCCATCGCGATCCAGAGAATTCCTACGTTGTTGGTCAAAAGACAAAGCAACATGGCAAAGATGAAGAGCTGGAACATGGCGTGGTAGAAGCGAATTCGGCGATGACCGATGGTGCCATGCTCGCGCTCCCGGCGCATGTAGCGCCTGCTGAAGATGGCGGTGGTCATGGAAACAAAGGCGGTGAGGACCGTGAGGTAGACGCTGAAGGCGTCGACAAGGAAGAAGTTGTTCCCGGCAAGGATCGAACCCTGCTCGTAGACCTGGAGCGCGAGCTGTACGCTGGCGGCAAAGGTCGCAGCGGAGCCCACGATGTTCACCTCGGGCGCAAACTTCCGGTCGCCGATGAATGCCAGAGCGAGGGACGCGACGAGCGGGATAATTAAGAGAATGAGTAAGGTCACGTCAACAACCTTTCTTTATTTCGCGGCGTAGATCGCGGAGAACGCAAATTTTTTCGCTTTTCATTTTAAATATCATCCTGCATTTCTCTGCGCCCTCTGCGTCCTCTGCGGTGAATATGCATCAATCTTCTTCTTTTAATCTCGCCATCTGGTCCACATCGAGACTATCGAAGGTGGTGCTGATATGGAAAAAGAACATGCCGAAGATGAACGCCGCGATCAAAAGGTCCAGGGCCACGCCCAGCTCGACTACGAGCGGCATCCCGTAAGTGGCGCTGGTGGCGGCGAAGAGGAGCCCGTTCTCCATCGCGAGAAAGCCGATGATCTGGGTGACCGCGTGCTTGCGCGTGATCATCATCAGAAACCCGAGCATGACCGTTGCCAAAGCAACGGCCAGGGTCGATCTCGTAACCAGCGTCGAGAGCTCCCTGATAGGGGCCGTAAGGTGATAGGAGAATATAACCAGCACGATACCCATCAGCATGGTGGTAGGGATGTTCACCACGGTCTCCACTTCCTTATGGATCCTCAACTTCACGATAAGTTTATGCAAAATGTAGGGCAAGAGGACGACCTTCATGGATAGCGTCAGGATGGAGGAGATATACAGATCATGCTGACCGCCCACATAGCCGACGATCGCGGTGCTCACGGCGAGCAGAAACCCCTGCCACGCGAACAGATGCAGAAGGGCGTTCATTCTCCGCTGCACGACCAGGCCGAAGGCCGTCAGGAGGATCAGTGCGGCCAGGAGGCTGTTGATCTGTGATGCAAGGTGCGTGTCCATAGGGAACTCCAATCAAGCAAGAACTTGTTAGCCACGGATAGACACGGTTTCACACGGATAAAAAACACTGCATTCCCGCCTTTTGCGGGAATGACGGTCTTTATTTCAAACTCCGCAATCCGAATTCCGCATTTGGTGTATCCGTGACCATCCGTGTTCATCCGTGGCAAAAATGATTATTTGCTACTCCAGCATGAAATACGACAGCATGCCGAGCGTGGCGAAGAGAAACGCGCTCCCCAGAAACTCGGTGATCCGGAATATCCGCATCTTTGCAAGTCCGGTCTCGATCATCACCAGTCCCACCCCCACGATTCCGAGCTTGAACAGCAGAACGGGAAAAGCGACGAATACGGCTGCCAGGTCGTCATTCTGCGCGATCCCCCAGGGAAAAAAGGACGCGATCCCCAGGGCCGTGAAGAGAAAGAGCTTCATCATGCTTGCCCATTCGATAAGGGCAAGGTGTCTGCCGGAATATTCGAGGATCATGGCCTCGTGGATCATGGTGAGTTCCAGATGGGTGGCGGGATTATCCACCGGCACCCTTCCCGTCTCGGCCAGGGCAATGAGAATGAACGCCAAAAGCGCGAAGACCAATGACGGCCTGAGCAGGGAATGCCCCTGGGATACGACATGGGCCATCTGCGACAGGGACGTGGACTTGCTCACCAGGGAAACGGCGAACACGGCCATGAGCATGGCGGGCTCGGCAAGCGAAGCGATGGTCATCTCGCGGCTCGATCCCATGCCGCCGAAGGCCGTGCCGATGTCCATGCCTGCCAGTGCTGTAAAGAACCGCGCGATGGCGAAGAGCGCAACCAGGGCGATGACGTCAGCCGTGGCCGACAGCGGCAGTTCCATGGAAATGATTGGAATGATGCCGCCGGCCATGACCGACACGCCGAACACGAGGTAAGGGGTGAACCGGAATATCCATGACGCGTTATCGGCCAGCGTCACATCCTTGGAGAAAAGCTTGAGGATGTCCCGGTAGGGCTGGAACAGGCTTGGTGAGGTGCGGCCCTGGAACCAGCATTTCACCATCTTCACCCAGCCCGTGAACAGAGGGGCGGCGAAGAGGAGGACCGCGACCTGCAGAATCTCTATGATGAGAGGATGGATGTTCATTAGTTCTATTTCGGTTTAATATTTCGTCATTCCCGCGAAAGCGGGACTCCAGGGAGTGCTATTATACAAAACCAAAACCTCTGGATTCCCGATAGAAGCATTCGGGAATGACAAATAAGTTGTACTACGATGTTACTCACCTCGAAAATATCAACAATACCAGGATCGTCACGAACGAATAAATGAGATACACCTGGATGCGGCCCTGCTGCATTCTCCCGATCCTGCGGGACAGCCAGAAGCTTGCGTCAACCACCGGCTGATACAACCACATCCAGAAGCGGTCCCGGACGCGCAGATGGTAGTGCAGACGTTCGGGAAACGCGGGATGCGTAGCCGGCGGAAGCTGGCGCACATGTTCCTTGATGCTGAAAAGAAAGCCGAATATCCTTCTCAGGGGCATGGAAAAGGATGTTGCCGTATACTGCATCCTGCTGGTGACCTTTTCGAAACCGCAGTCCCAGAGCGGTGCACGGTGGATGGCGCCCGGACGGGTATGAAGCAGCAGGTAGGTCACTATCACGACGGACAGAATCCCCACGAACGCAATGGGCGCTGAATAGGAGGCCCGCTCGGCCGCGATCGGCGTGAGCCACATCCAGCCGAAGCCTGATGCCGAAGCGGCGATTGTTCCGCCGACCAGCTCTTCGGCAAGCGGGTCCATCCATCTGATCATGAGCGTGGGCAAAACACCGAGGGCCAGGCAAGTGAGCGCAGCCAGAAGCATGCCAATCCGCATGGACCAGTCTACCTCATGAATGCGGCCGTGATGGTGTCCTCGCTGGTGCCCCAGAAAGGTGACGCCGAAGGCCTTGACGAAGCATGCCGCGGCGAGCGCGCTCGTGAGCGCCAAAAGCGCGGCCCCGAGCGGGATCAGCAGGTTCAAGAGCGGACTGGGAAGCGCGGGCGACAGCAGAAAGGCCTGATAGGTCAGCCATTCCGATACAAATCCGTTAAAAGGCGGCAGCGCCGATATCGAAATGCATCCGATGAGAAAAAGCACGGCTGTCCAGGGCATGAAGCGCATGAGCCCGCCCATCTCCTCCATGTTCCGTTCATGGGTGGCGTGGAGCACGGCGCCGGCGCCCATGAAGAGGAGCCCCTTGAACATCGCGTGGTTCATCGTATGGTACAGGCCCGCGATAAGCGCAAGCGCGGCCAGGAGGGGCATGTCAAAGGAGCTGAAAATCATGGCGAGGCCGATGCCGATGAGGATGATGCCGATGTTCTCAACGGAGTGGTACGCGAGGAGACGTTTCAGGTCGTGCTGCATCAGGGCGTAGAGCACGCCCATGACCGAGGATATGAGACCGAAGACCAGCACCAGAGCGCCCCACCACCAGGGGAAATCGCCGATCAGGTCGAAGACGACGCGCACGATGCCGTAGATTGCGGTCTTGAGCATCACGCCGCTCATGAGCGCGGACACATTCGACGGCGCAACCGGGTGCGCCTCGGGCAGCCAGATGTGGAGCGGGATCACGCCGGCCTTGGCTGCGAACCCGAAGAACGCGAGGAGAAACGCAAGCGTGGCCAGTCCGGCCGGGAGTTCGGTCTCGCGCATGGCATCGAAGGTATACGCCTGAAACCCCGAGAAGCCGGTCGCGAGCCCCGCCATGACCCCGAACGACAGAAGGATCGCGATGGCGCCCACATGGGCCACCACGAGATACAGGAACGCCGCCCTCCTGTTCTCGATCCGTTCGTCTTCGAAGAGGACCAGGAAATAGGATGCCGCCGCCATCATCTCCCAGGCGATCAGGAAGAACAAGGCGTCATCGGCAAGCACCACCAGGAACATCCCCGCAAGAAAAAACGCATAAAAAACCACGAGGCTCGTCACCGGCCGATGGCCCACGAACCCCTTGACGTATCCGATGGAATAAATGGAAACGTATAATGCGAGCAGGCCGATGACAACGAGAAAATATCCCGACAGGAGGTCAAGCCTCAGATGAAAGGGGAGATCGGGAAGACCGGCAGGCAGAATGACCTGATGAACGACGCCGCTCGCTACGGTCCATATGCCCGCTGCTGTCGCCAGGAGAGAAGCGATTGCGGTGAGGGAAAAACCCGCGGTAACGAGGAGATGCTGGCGCGAACGCAGAATCGGCGTCAGCGCAAGGAGGAGCAGCAGCGCCGCAAAAGATGAGGAAATGAAACCGATAGGTGACAGAAGCACGTTCCTACCCCCGGAAATCCTTGCATCTTGCAGATACAATCGATCAGTTCCTGTGAGGACAGTGTGTCATTTTACCATGGGTTCATTTGGTATAGGCATCGATAAGCTGAGAAAGCCCCAATAAAATCGCCGTCGGCGTCGGAGGACATCCGGGTATATAACCGTCCACCGGAACCACGCTCGCGACGCCGTTCGTCACCGCATAACTGTCTCTGTAGACGCCCCCGTCTTTTGCGCAGTCGCCGCAGGCGATGACGATCCTGGGCTCCGGGGTGGCAAGGTAAGTTCTTTTCAACGCAAGCTCCATCTGGCGCGACACCGGGCCGGTCACGAGCAGGACGTCGGCATGCCGGGGGGATGCGACAAAGTCGATGCCGAACCGCTGGATGTCGTAAATGGGATTCGTGAGCGCCGTGCACTCCCATTCACAGGCGTTGCAAGAGCCCGCATCAACCTGCCTGATGCGGAGCGACCTACCGAAGATTGTATCAATCTTTCGCTGAAAGTCAACAATCTTCGCCGCCTGCTCCGGCGTGACGCTGAAGCCCTCGGGGAACGGAATGGCCGGTTTTTTGTTGATTATATTCTTGAGAATTTCTTTAATCATATTTGAAACCTTATTTACAGCCGTCATTCCCGCTTGTCGGGAATCGTCGTTGTCTTTGGCCGATGCGTGAAGATACGATTCCGGGCAAGCCGGAATGACAATAAAAAAGCATTTCTCGACTTATTTTGAGTTCGTCACATGTCCGTTCCCGAATACGACAGATTAAAGCTCTTATTACACAGCGGGAAATCCGGTACGATATTCCCATGGACCGCAAAGGGCACCGCCGGCCAGTTGCAGTACGACGGCGAGCGCAGCTTCACGCGGAGCGGTTTGCCGCCCTTGTCCGCCATGACCCAGTAAAACAAGGAGCCCCGGGGCGTTTCCGCATAACCCAGCGCGGAGGAATATGCAGAGGGAGTGGTGGACGGCACGGCCAGGTCGCCCGTATAGCCGCTTTCGATAAGCGCCTGAATGATGGAGATGGAGCATTCCGTTTCCTCGGCCCTGATCATCATGCGGGCCATCACGTCCCCTTTCTCATGAGTATGGGCCTCGAAGATCAGCCGGTCGTACAGAAGATGGGGATGGGACTTCCGCAGATCGTCAGGCAGGCCCGACGCGCGCGCTGCCACGCCCGTTACGCCGAGTTTTCGTGCGATATCTTTTGACAGCCTGCCGGTATTTTCAAGCCGTTCGATGTGTGAAACCGCGCCGAGCAGTAGCTCCATGAGTTCCTTGTATTCCTTCGTGGCCGCGTCCACGGTCTTGAGGATGTCATCAGCCTGGAGAAACACGTCCTTCGTCACTCCGCCGATGACGTTCAAACCGCGCAGGTACCTGCTGCCGGTGAGCCGCTCATTCAGCTGCATGAGCCGCTCCTTGATGACAGCGCCCTTCATGTATCCAAGGGCAAAAGCCGTGCCGGCGCACATGTTCCCGATATCGCCGATATGGTTGTACATCCTTTCCAGCTCATGCACCAGCGTCCTGATTGCCGCCGCCTTTTCACTGATCTCGAGGCCCATCATGCGCTCCACGGCCATGCAATAGGCGGCGCCGTGCGCAAAGGAAGAGGTGCCCGATACGCGCTCGGCAAGCTTCACTCCCTCGACGAAACCCAGCTTCTCAAACTGTTTTTCTGTGCCTTTATGCGTATAGAAGAGCCTCGGTTCGAGGAAGAAGATGGTCTCACCTATGGCGCTGAACCGGAAGTGGCCGGGTTCGATGATGCCGGCGTGCACCGGGCCTACCGGGATCTCGACGATCCCCTCGCCCTCCACCTCCATGAAGGGATGGGGGACCTTTATTGCCGTCCCCTCCCCCCACTCCCTCTTGTCCTGCCCGGACATCTTCCAGTCCTTGCGCAGGGGATGGGAACCGGCCGGAAACGCTTCATGCAGGACCAGCCTGCGTTGGTCCGGATGGCCTTGCGGCGTGAGGCCGAACATATCGCTGATCTCGCGCTCATACCAGTGCGCAGCGGGGACGTGGGTGGTAATCGACGGGAAAGCGGAATCGGCCTCCCGCACGGGCAGGACAATAATAAAAAAGCGATCCCCGCCGGGCAATGAAAACACGGTGTATATCCGGAACACGCCGTCCCTCTCCCGTTCATCAGCCGCAAACATGAGCCGCAGAACCGCATGGCGGTCCTCGTACAGATACCGGCAGATGTCCTTATAGTCGTCCGTCCGTACTTCGATGCGGGACTCGTTCAGGTGTTCGGTCGTTTTTACCGCCTTTTTGAGGACCTTCTCCATCACTGCACTCCAAGGACCTGCACGCAGGTCCTGATGGCGTTGTCGATAAAGTCGGGAACGTTGAATCCCAGAACGATGACCGACGCAGCCAATGCGACCATCACCGCAGTGCTCAGCATATTCCCGGCATTGAAGCCGGGTGCGGGATGCTGATCTGCATGCGCCGTGTCAGGCCCGTCCGGCTTGCCGAACAGCATTTTGCCGAACCCGGAAAGCACCCCGTAGAACACGATCACGATGAAGACCAGGAAAAGGACCACCACAAACCACAAGCCCCTGTCGACAGCGGCTTTCAGCACGGTGAATTCGCTCACAAAAATATTGAACGGCGGGGTGCCGGAAAGCGAGAGAGCGCCGATGAAGGTGAGCGTTCCGAGGAGCGGCATGGACGTGAGCACGCCGTTCACGTTCGCGATGTTCGTGGACCCGAAGCGCGACTGGATCTTTCCCGAGGCGAAGAACATGAGGGGCTTTGCGAGGGCATGGTTCAGAATATGGAGGAGCGCCCCGTAGATCCCGACGGGGCCGCCGATGCCCATGCCGAGCGAAATGATGCCCATGTGCTCGATGCTGCTGTACGCGAGCAGCCGCTTGTAATTCTCCTGTACGAGGATGAAGACGGCTGAGATGCCTACTGAAACGAGTCCGAAAACGATCAGCAGATTGCCCGTAAAGGCGCTGCCCGTCGAAGGCTCGACGATCGAGACAAAACGCATGATGCCGTAAAACGCGGTGTTGAGCAGGATGCCCGAAAGCAGGGCGCTGATGGGACTCGGCGCCTGGCTGTGCGCGTCAGGCAGCCAGTTGTGGACCGGCGCGAGGCCGGCCTTGGTTCCGTAGCCCACCAGCACGAAGACGAAGGCCAGCTTCATAGTCTCCGGGTTCATACGGTGAGCGACGCCCCGGAGCTCGGTCCAGTTGAGCGCGCCCTCGGTCCCCATGACCGCCGTTGATGCATAGTAGGCGATGAAGGTCCCGAGCAGGGCAAAGGTGATTCCCACGGTGCAGAGGATGATGTATTTCCACGCGGCCTCGATTGCCAGCGGGCGTTTGTGGAACCCGATGCCTATGAGGAGGGCCGACACGATCGTCGTGGCCTCGATCCCGATCCACATGATTGCGAGGTTGTTTGCCATGGTCGCCAGCAGCATGGTGAAGATGAAAAGATGGAAAAGGCCGTAGTATGTCCTTATGCCCCTGGGGTTCGTAAGTCCCGCGTCGAGCTCGTGCTCAAGATAACTGATGGAGTAGGCGGCCGAGGCAAAACTCAGGAAGATCACGAGCGCCATGATGTAACCCGACAATGCGTCCATGGAGAACGCGCCGTCCAGGGCCGAGACCGGACCGGCCATGGATGCGGCGATCATCGGGAAGGCGTACAGCGCCAGCGCCGTGACCCCCGCGAGGCTCACAAAGCCGACGACGCGCGGATTTCTCAGGTTGTAACAGACGATCGCCGTGATAATCGGAATGATCAGCAGTACAATCATTTAACTCTTACCTTGCCCTTCATTCCACACTCCGCAATCCGCATTTCATTCTATCCTTTTAATACTGTCAGCTTGTCCAGGTCCGCCGTGGCAAAGGCACGTTTGATCTGGATCGCGAAGATCCCGATGATGATCACGCCCATCAGCAGGTCGAACAGCACACCAAGCTCGATCATCGTCGGCATACCGAACGTCAAGGAGAACCCGGCGAGAAAGAGACCGTTCTCCATGAACAGGAGCCCGATAGCCTGCGTCAACGCCTTTTTTCTCGTGATCATGATGAACAGGCTGATGAGAATTACGGCAATGGATATCTGAAGCGCGTTCCTTGAAAAACCGGTCACGAAGATGCCGTCCTTGAGTGAAGCGTACACGACGGCAACCAGGATGCCTGATATGGCCAGGGACAGTGAGTTGCTGATGTACGGCTGCACCTCGTGGGTGACCCGCATCTGACGCACGATCCTGCGCAGGAAGAGCGGGATGATGACGCCTTTCGTCGCCAGCGTGAGCAGCGCGGCGACATAGAGATGGGTCTCGCCCACAAGGACGGCAACCACCGCGATCAGGCCCGACAAAAGCCAGGAGTTAATGGTGTAGGCCTTCACGTAGGACTCGATGCTCTTGAACGCGTTCAGGGTCACGGCCGTCAGGAGAATGCCGACGGAGATGAAGTCGATTATTGAGAATGCTTCGATCCAGTTTTTCATGTCGCTCACTTCCCCATCATAATATGTGTTACCAGAGATAGAAACGCGAGCACGAACGCGCCTCCCAATATGGACGGAAGCTGGAAGAACCGCACCTTCGCGCGCGTGGACTCGACCGCGGCCATCAGAAACGCCATGCCGAACATCTTGACGGCATAGACCCCGAGCGAAAAAACGATCCCCGCGACACCGGCCTCACGGACGAGTCCGAAGGGAAAGAAAATATCCACGGCGAGTGTGAACAGGACCATCTGCTTCAGGAAGTGCGCCCATTCCATGAGCGCCAGTGAGCGGCCGGAATATTCCAGGATCATCCCCTCGTGAATCATGGTGAGCTCGAGATGCGTGTCGGGATTGTCGACGGGCACTCTACCCGTCTCAGCGATGATCGCGACGATGAATGCCGCGAGGGCGAGCAGATGCGACGGGGAATAGACCGCACTCTGGACCGCGGCCATGCGCGCGATGTTCGTGGTGCCCGCGGAGATGGCGGCGGTAAAGAGCGCAAGCATCATCATGGGTTCCACCAGGATGGCTACCGTCATTTCCCGACTGCTCCCCTCGCCGCCGAAGGCCGTCCCGGCATCGAGACCGGCAAGGGCCATGAAGAACCGCGCCAGGGCAAAGAGGTAGATGAGCGCGATCACATCGCCCATCAGGGAAAAACCGGATGCCGTGGTGACTACCGGGACGAGCATGGCGGCTGCGGCCGTCGCCGTAAAGACGATGTATGGCGTTGCCGTGAATATCCATGACGTAACGGAAGACACCACCATGTCTTTTTTGAACAGGCGCAGCAAATCGTAGTACGGCTGGAGCACGCGCGGGCCTTTCCTGCCCTGCATGTTCGCCTTGAGCTTCTTGATCACGCCGTTCAACAGGGGCGAGAAGAAAATGATTATGAGAAATTGTAAATATTCCATAAAAAATCATTGAAACCTGGAGGTATTATTCATCCGCAGATTACACAGATTTCACAGATTCAAAATTCCGATCCTGTTTTTTTAACTTAATCTGCGATATCTGCGAAATCTTCGGATAGCTTTTTCCCTGGTGTCCTCTGTACCTCTTCGGCAATGGTTATCTTACGTTCCGAATATCAGCAGCAATATCAATGTTATCAGTATGTACCCGAGATACAGCTGGAGACTGCCTGATTGCAGCAGCTTGACCTTGCCCGCGACCGCATGGATGAACCGGGTTGCCGGATCGTACACGTACCGCTCGAAGAACGGCGTGATCTCGCCCCCGTAACGTATCGAGGTAACGAAAAACGGCTTGAGCGCATACCGCACCTTAAGGTCCCTGCTCGGGAGATAGATGCGCTTGTAGATGATACGGAGCGGTTTGGTGAACGCCGTGGCGGTGTACTGCATGCGGGGCGTCAGCCCCGGAATGCCGCAGTCCCACGAATCGGCAGAGACGGTCTTCCGCTTTCCGCCGACGATCCTGATGAAGACCAGGGCTGCGATCAGCGCCACCGCCATCGTGACGAGCAGGGCTTCCGGCGACAGCGAAGCCGACGTCTGTCCGACGCCGAGGACGCCGTGCTGCACGAGGGCGGTTGATGCGCCGGTGAGGGCGTACACGGCCGGTGCCAGGAGCGATAAGGCCGGCCCCGGAAACAGACCGAACAGGAGACAGGGTATCGCGAGCAGCGCCGTGCCGGTCAGCATCGAGAGCGACACTTCCCTTGCTTCGCGCGCCTGCGACGTCCTCGGCATGCCGAGGAAAGAAATGCCGAAGGCCTTGACGAACCCGGCGGCGGCAATAGCACCGGTGAGCGCAAGGGCCGCGCCGCCGAGCGGTGACACGATCTTCGCGGTCACCGACGGGGACTGGTAGCCGAGCAGGAGGGACTGGTAGGTCAACCATTCGCTCACAAAGCCGTTAAACGGCGGAAGGGCGCAGATCGAGAGCGACCCTGCCAAAAAGAACAGTCCGGTAAAGGGCATGCGCTTGAGCAGTCCGCCCATTTCCTCCATGTTCGCCGACCCCGTGCTGCGGATGATCGAACCGGCGCCGAGGAAGAGCGCGCCCTTGAACAGGGCGTGGTTCAACACGTGAAAGAGCGCTGCCGAGAGGGCCACCGAGGACAGAACGTGAAGGCCGTTGCTCTTGAACATCATGGAAGCGCCTACGCCCAGCAGGATGATCCCGATGTTCTCAACGCTGGAAAAGGCGAGAAAAAGTTTAAGATCGTTCTCGATGAGGCCATAGAGGATACCCAGGACGGCTGAAATCGCGCCAACCACGATGACGGTGATCCCCCACCACTCCGGGCCCTGTCCCATCACGTCCATGCAGATTCGAATGATGCCGTAAATGCCCATTTTGACCATGAGGCCGGACATCAGCGCCGCGATCTGGGGAGGCGCAACCGGGTAG
>JAXIPA010000085.1:0-9510 GCA_045403145.1 Nitrospirota bacterium
GACATCGGACCACGCAAGGACATCGGCGAGAGACCGCTCCCCGGCATTCTGGATGAGCTCGACATCCATCTTGCGGAGAATGGAAAGGTTTATCTTCGCTTCGCCGGTCACCGCGCCGTAGGCGGCGAGCAGCGCCACGCGCACCGGTATGCCGCGGATGACGAGCCGCCGCGCAAGCGCCAAGCCGTCGCCGCCGTTGTTGCCCTTGCCGCAGATGATGCCGACCCGCACGCCGGCGAGCCCGTCGAAAAATTTTTCCATCTCCGCCATGATCGCGGACGCGGCGTTCTCCATCAGGACCGGACCGGGAATGCCGAATTCCCTGATCGCCCTGCGGTCGATATTTTTTATCTGTTGAGCTGTGGCGATTTTCATGGTAAGTAAGGTGTTATGCTTTCGTAAAAAAATCGTCATTCCCGCTTGTCGGGAATCATGTTGCCAAATTACGTACTGAAAAGAGACGATTCCGGACACCCTGCACTACGCTTCGCTCGTAAACCGCTGGGTGCAGGCAAGCCGGAATGACGTCAAAAGAGAGTTGTTTGACTTTGTACATCTTCATCAAACTTTGAACTTTGAACTCTGAACTCTTGATGAGAACTACCCCACCAGCACCACCTGAGCCACCGCATACCCTTCATCATGAGAGTAGCTCAGAAAAATTTGTTTCACGCCTTTGAGATCCATGAGGTCCTTCACCCTCCCGGAGATGTTCACAATCGGGCCGCCGCCCTCTCCGTGGAGCACCTCCATATCCGTCCACTTCACCCCCGCGCTCCAGCCCGTGCCAATGGCCTTGAGCACTGCCTCCTTTGCCGCAAACCTTCCGGCGAAGTGCTGGGCGGGAAATTTCTGCTTGGAGCAGTAGGCCCGCTCCTGTTCCGTGAACACGCGCTCGAGAAAGCCGGAATGGTTCCTGCCCGCTTTGTCGATGCGGTCTATTTTCACCAGGTCTACGCCGATTCCGACGATCATGTTCGCCCTCCCGTATGCCGCTAATTTCCAATCTTCAATTTTCCATTATCAATCTTGATGAACTCGTAAAAAGTCGGAGAGAGCCTCTACGGTGTCATTCCGGCTTGTCCGGAATCCTTCCTTTTCAGTGCGTTATGCGGCACTACGATTCCGGACACCCTGCACTACGCTTAGCTCGTAACCGCTGGGTGCAGGCAAGCCGGAATGACGGTCCTGCGGCGATTTTCGACTTTTTACGAAACCTTCAATTTCCAATTAAAGCCCTCATCTCCCGTACCGCCCGGTCCATCCCCACGAGCGCGGCCCGCGAGATGATGCTGTGTCCGATGTTCAGCTCTTCCACCTCCGGGATGTCCGCGATTCGCCTGACGTTCAGATAGTTCAGCCCGTGACCCGCCCCTACGCCCATGCCCAGACTCGCCGCCAGTCTCGCGGCCTCGGCTATCTTCGCCAACTCCCGTTCGCGGTCACGCTCGACTCGCGCATTCGCGTACGCGCCGGTATGGAGCTCCACCCAGTCAGTTCCTGTTTTTTTGGACGCGGCAATCTGGCCCTCATCAGGGTCGACAAAAAGGCTCACCGTGATGCCGGCCTCTTTCAGGCCGTTGATATAGGCCTTCAGGAAATCGATGCGCGAGGCGACTTCCAGCCCGCCTTCGGTCGTGAGTTCCTCCCGTTTCTCGGGCACCAGCGTCGAGAAACAGGGTTTGACCTCGCGGGCGATGCGCAGCATCTCATCGGTCGCGGCCATCTCCATGTTCAGTTTCGTCCGCACGACCTGGCGCAGGAGGCGCAGATCGCGGTCCTGAACATGCCTGCGGTCTTCCCGCAGATGGGCGATGATGCCCTCGGCGCCCGCAAGTTCGGCGAGAAGCGCCGCGGCAAGGGGATCGGGCTCATCGCCTTTTCTCGCCTGGCGAATCGTGGCGATATGGTCGATGTTGACGGACAACCTGGGCACGCGGCAATTCCTCCTGACGACGTTCATCGAATCATGACGATTTTATCATCTCTCCGCTGAAATATCCAGAAGATTTATGCCGGGATGGGTTTTCATGGTTGACCAACAGCACGACCTTTGATATCATAAGGACCGAGCCGACCGCGTCGGCGTAAATCACGGCAACATGGTTGCCTCGATCCAAAAAATTCCCTCCGGAGGTGCAAATATGATGCGTTCCGTGAAAGTGCTCATCCTGTTGTTCTGTATCATGACAGCCGCGGCGTTCTCCGCCTTGGCGCAGGAAACAAAGACCGTGGCGGCCGAGGGCGTGGCCGCGATACAGGGCAATGCGCGCGACCTTGCCCGCGATGCGGCGCTCGAAGACGCTCAGAAGCGTGCCGTGGAGCAGGCGATCGGCATCCTGATCGACTCGCAGACCCAGGTCGAGAACTACCAGCTCATCAGCGACAAGATCCTCTCGCAGACCAAGGGCTACATCACGCGGTACAACATCACGGGCGAGGATGTGGACAGCGGCCTCCTGCGCGTCCGCATCAACGCCGAGGTGTCCCTCGGCAAACTGACCGACGGCCTCAGCGGCATCGGCATCCTGCTGGGCCAGATGCACAAACCGCGCACCATGATTATGATCGCCGAACAGAACATCGGCCATGAATGGTATGCCTGGTGGTGGGGGGCTCATCACGAGCAGACGGAGATGGGCGTCGTTGAAAACACTTTCATCGACGTTTTCACGCAAAAAGGGTTTGAATTCATCGACCACGCGGCCGCGGCAAAAGAGCTCAAGGTGACCACGGCCTACAAGGTCCAGGACCTGAACGCCGCGCAGGCGCAGACCCTGGGCAATCAGGCGGACGCGGAAGTCGTTATCACGGGCAAGGCCCTGGCCAAACTCTACGGGGACATCGGCGGCGGCATGATGTCCGTCCAGGCTGACGTCTCGGTCAAGGCGATCCGCACGGACACCGGCCAGGTCATCGCCTCGGCAACGACCCACGGGGCGGCCGTGCACATTACCCCGGAAGCAGCCGGCATCGACGCCCTCAAAAAGGCGTCGCAATCCGCCGCCGACCAGATGATGGAAAAGATCCTCGCGGTCTATTCGCGGGAGGCGGGAAGCACGAGGTCGGTCAACATCACGATTACGGGCCTGAACAAAACCCAGTTCGTAAAGTTCAAGGACGTGCTCAGAAACCAGGTGCGCGGCATCAAGGACCTGCACGAGCGGGGGTTCAACGGCAGCGTGGCGAAGATCTCGGTGGACTCGAAGTCGAGCGCCCAGGTGCTCTCCGACGAACTGCTGCTCAAGGACTTCGGCGCCTTCGGTGTGGAAGTGATCGGCTCGACGGCGAATTCGCTGGAGCTTAAGGTCACGCCGAAATAAGGCAAGTTCAGAGTTCACAGTTCAAAGTTCAAAGTAAAACCCAACTCAATTCATCATCAACAAAAAACTCCCTGATCTGTTTCACCAGGGAGTTTTTTCGCGCAGTCACTTTGAACTCTGAACGGTGAACTTTGTCTATTATCTAACCCACCCCCACCATTCTCTTCGCGGAGATCACGGTGTTCTTCAGCAGGATCGCGATGGTCACCGGCCCGACCCCGCCGGGCACCGGCGTGATCAGTGATGCCTTTTTCGAGACCGCCTCGAAATCCACGTCTCCGACGGTCACGCCGTCGGACAGGACATTGATGCCGATGTCCACGACAATTGCCCCGTCCTTCACCATGTCCGCCTTGATTAAACCGGCCCTGCCCGTCGCCGTGCAGAGGATGTCCGCCTGACGGGTCTCGGTCCCGAGGTCCGCTGTCTCCCGGTGGCAGACCGTGACCGTGGCCTCCCTGGCCAGCATCATCATGGCGAGGGGCTTGCCCACGGCCAGGCTTTTGCCCACGATCACGACCTTTTTCCCTTTCAACTCGATACCGTAGTGTTCCAGCATCCGCATCACGCCGTAGGGGGTGCAGGGAAGAAAGGTGGACCGCACCGAGAGGGTGAAGCCGGGCTCGAAAAGATGCAACGTGGATTCATCCGCCGAAAGGCGGCCGACCGAAATGGCGCCCTGGCCGTCCACGTCCTTTTCCGGAGCGATGGCATTCACGATCTTCCTTGTGTCGATGTGGCGCGGCAGCGGCATGAAGACAAGGATGCCGTTCGCCCGCTCGTCATGATTGAGCGTCTTGATCAGGTTCAGGATCTCGTTCAACGAAGAGGACGACGGAAGAGTATGGTTGAAGGTGTCTATGCCCGCCCTGGCCGCGGCAGCCTGGATGGCCTGGTAATACATAAAGGAGGACTTGTCCTCCCCCACGAGCACGAGCGCCAAGCCCGCGCGAATGCCGTGTGCGGCAAGCCTGCTGGTCTCCTCCCTGACCGCTGAAATGATTTTCAAAGAAAGCTCTGCACCCTTCATCAATCTCATAGGACTACCTCCCATAACAACGAAAGAATGTTCAACTCTTTAACAGGTTGTTGAAAAAGTCGCGATTCCATGAACAACGCACCCTAAAGGGTGCGGCTACCTTGAAACAAAGCAAAATATTAGAATATAGTAGCCGCAGGCTTTAGCCTGCGCAAAATGTTTTTCAACGACCTGTCAAACACGCACTATCCTTATCCAGAGCCGTTCTGAACTCTTTCAGATGATGCAGTTCTTCGTCCTTGCTCCACTTGAGTTCCCTGCCGGCGATCCCGGCGATTTTCTGCGCCTGATGAAGACCGCGCGATCCGGTCATGCCGACGTGCATCCTGCGGAGGATGATATCCGACAGGGTCCTCGCGCCCTCTTCCATGGCGCTGTAGGCAACCTGGGCAAGGATGTCCCTGCTTTCCGGGGAAACGGTCTCTCCCAGCTCCGGATCGGCCTCCCTGAGTTCCAGCACCCGGTCGGCGCGGGAGCCGTACAGGCCGATGAGGTGACGCACCAGTTCCGGAGTGACCCCGTGGCGGGCCGACAACTCCGGCACTTCCTCCCTGAGATAGTCTTCATAATCCATGGCCAGGCATCCTGCCAGGGGTTTCTCGTCCGTGACGCATTCGGCCTTTCTGCCGAGGGTCCTGCAGGCGGCGTCAACCGCGTCCTTTGCCATGTTGCGGTAGGTCGTAAGTTTTCCGCCTGCGATGGTGATGATCCGTCCGGATCGCCCTTCCCTGATGACCCGGTGCTTCCGCGAGATCCGGGACTCGTCCGCGCCCGAGAAGGCAAGCGGCCGTATGCCCGCGTAGGTGTACAGGATCGAGTCACGCGTGATCGCCAGCCCGGGAAGAACGCGCCTGCTCTCCGTCAACAGATAATCGATGTCATTGCAATCGGCGTGAACCTCATCCAGATCGCCGTCATAGGAGGTGTCCGTCGTCCCGATGAGGGTGCTGGTCCCCAGCGGAATGATGAAGAACATACGGCCGTCCCGGGAGGTGACGAAAAGCGCCTGTTCCGAGAGCTTCGGCAACACCAGGTGGACGCCTTTTGTGGGATGGATGATTTTCGCGTGGTCGATGTTCCCGGCCTTCCGTACGGCGTCGATCCAGGGCCCGGCGGCGTTGATCAGCGCCCGGCAACGGAAGGCATGCGTTTCTCCGGTGAGCGTGTCTTTTGCCGAGACAGCGACGCCGTTGTCCGCCTCTTCGATCCTTTCGGCGCGGACATGGTTCAGGAGCGCCGCGCCGGCCTCCCGCGCCGAAATCACGTTTTCGATCACCAGCCGTTCGGGCATCGGGAGCTGGTGATCGTAGAACAGCGCGCTGCCGATAAGGCCCTCCCGGTTCAGCCGCGGCTCAAAGGCGAGCGTCTTTTCCCTGCTGGACGTGAAGTAATGCGGGATGTCCTTTTCATGGGACAGGAGATCGTAGAGATGGATGCCGATGGACATGACGGCCCTGCCGTGGGGATCATCGCGGTAAATGGGGACCAGGATCGGAATGGGATGGATCAGATAGGGCGCCTGGCGCCGGAGCACGGCGCGCTCGCGGAGCGATTCCGCGACCAGGTCCATCTCGAAGTTGGCGAGGTACCGGAGGCCTCCGTGGATCAGGCGGGTGGATTTTGACGTCACGCCGGAAGCGAAATCGCCCTTTTCCAGGAGCAGGCACGAGAGCCCCCGAAGCGCCGCGTCCCGCGCGACCCCGGCGCCGGTAATGCCGCCGCCGATGACGATGAGGTCGTATATATGATTTGGGTCCTTTATAGTATCGGGATGCGCCATGGTTCTCCCACGTGATACTATGTTACGCTGATGGTCTGTGTTGTCCCCAACGCGTTTTCTCTTATCCGTCATTCCCGAACGATCCTATCGGGAATCCGGTTTTTCTGTTAACACCGGATCCCCGATAAAAGAATTCGGGGATGACAGCTTAGAAGTTCCTGTCGTTACTATTTTGAGACCATTAATATGTGTTGCGGCTGGAAGCCGCGCTATGGTTTACATCAACAAATCACAATATAAATCCCGCCATTCCGGGTTATTCTTCTCAATCAAGTCAATTTTCCATGCCCTATTCCATTTCTTAAGCTGTTTTTCCCTTGATAAGGCAATTTTTATATCTTCCGTTACTTCGAAATAAACCAGGTTATGGATATGGTATTTGTTTGTAAAGCCTTCTACCAGATCATTTTTGTGCTCATAAACCCGCTTTATCAGATTCGAAGTGACGCCTATATATATCATTCCTGATCGTTTACTTGCCATTATATAGACATAGTATTGTTTTTTAGCCATCCTTCGAAACCATATTCCCGATGACTACCTCGGGAATGACATTAATGGGGTATCCACTTCACTCAAGTAGCCCTAATAAGTTGAAACCATATCCGTCCTCAAATGCTTGAATCGGGGATAGAGGCATTCGGGGATGACATACCCATAAGAAAAAGCTGTCATTCCCGAAGGTTTAATCGGGAATCTGGTTTTAAAACCATATCCCCGATAGAGGCCTTCGGGGGATGACAAACTATGTGGTGAACCAGGAAGCATCAATCAGCGTCCAACCGACGCCCTAATATTCATTCCGCATGGAGCCTGTCCCCGAACATTCCTATCGGGGAAATTCCGCATTCCGCAATAGCTCTTTCAACACCGCCGGCCTGTTGGAATAAATCCCGTCCACTCCCCAGGAGATGAACTTGCGCATCTCTTCCTCATCATCCACGGTCCAGACATACGCCTGTATGCCGCGTTCATGGCAGGCGTCGATGAGTTTCCTGGACACCGTCGTCTTCCGCAGGCTGACGATGACATACCCTTTTTCGCCGTATGCAGGTACGTCCCGCGTCGTGAAGACGTCGAAGATCAACGACACCGGCGCCCTCGGCATCGCCCGCCGGAACGCAAGGACTTCCTCCTCCTTGAAGGAGGATATCAGCACGTAGCCCTGGTAATCCGACGATGCCAGATATTCGGCCGTCAGCAGCCCGGCTCCGTCGCTCTTGAGCTCCAGGTTCAGGCCCGCTTTGCCGGAAACGATTTTTATGACATCCGTGAGCGACGGAATGGGCTCGCCGTTCCGGAGCTTCACCCCGGCAATCTCGTCGGACGAGGCATGTTCAATGTCGATGTTCCTGTCGGCGGTCCGGAAGGTCAGCCTGTCGTGCATGACGTAGAGGACATTGTCGCGGCTTTTGCGGATATCGAGTTCTATCATGTCCGCCGGATAGGACAGGGCCCGGTGGATTGCGTCAAGCGAATTTTCGAGCGCGTTGGAAGAGTCTCCGCGGTGGGCGATCACAAGGGGTATGGACATGAAGGGATTATAGCAGAATAGAAACGGTTTCTCGCAGAGGCAGAGTGTGAACTTTGAACTCTGAACTTTGAACTTTGAACTGCTACTGCTTCCCCCCCGTCACCTTCTCCATGATCCGGTCCCTGATGGACCGGATCTGGTCCACCAGCTTTTTGTGAGGCTCAGCGGTCCGGTGAATCACGGTGCGGATGGTGATCAGCTTTCCCAGCGCGGCGGTCTCGCCCTGCTTGTACAGGTTCCTCGGATTGCTGAAGTCCGCCCAGTGCATCGTGCCTACTTCCGGGTGAATGAGGACGTCCGCTTCCCCGGCGAGGAGTTCGTTCAGGTAGATCCTCGACACGGCGTCGGCGCGCAGAATGATGTCCAGCCCCGATTTGTCGTCAAAGACCGGCGGCACGTCGCTCGATACGTCCACGGCGATTACGATGTCGGCCCCCATGTCCCAGGCGCAGTACACGGGAACGCGCTCGACCCATCCGCCGTCGACGAGCAGCATCCCGTTGTCCTTTACCGGAGGGAAGATCCCGGGCAGCGCGCAGCTGGCGCTGACCGCGGTGCGAAGCCGGCCGCTGGTGTACACATGCCGCTTCCCGTTCCGGATGTCCGTGGCCACGCATCCGAAGGGGATTTTGGTCTCGGCGATGTCGATGTCGGGAATCAGCGGATTGATGAGGTCCGCGTATTCCTGTTCGCCGATGAAAGCGGACTTGGTGGCGGTGACGCCCCAGAAATAGCCCTTGCGGATCAGGAACGCCATATCGCTGAAAAATCCGTGGTGGTTGTTTTCCGGCTGCTCGAGCCTGCTGATGAATTCGAGGCGCGCTCTCCGGGAGCGGAAGCTTCGGAGATACTGTTCCACCCGCGTCATCCAGTAGGCGGCGTCGGGCTGCGAGGCATACAGCCCCCCGATCAGGGCGCCGAGGCTCGTACCGGTGATCAGGTGGATGGGGATCTGGGCGTCTTCGAAGACTTTGAGCACCCCGAGGTGGGCGAGCCCCCTCGCAGCCCCGCCGCCCAGCGCCAGGCCGATCTTCGGTTCCCTATCCGGTCCTTGGGATAAATGGGCCATCAGAAACCCCCGCCCGCTGCTGTTGATGCTTCGACCTTTTCCACAGGGCAATGATAGCATCAGATAGCCGAAGTGTAAAGAATTTTGTAATTGCCAGGGTCCTGAAATGGAACCATCATCACGTATCTTTCCCTAACCCGGACAAGCCGGAAAAGCTATCAGCCACAGAGATCACAGAGAACACAGAGGTAATAAAAAGAAAATAGAATTTTAAACCAGATTTAAAAGCTTTTCTCTGTGCTCTCTGTGCCCTCTGTGGCAAAATATTCTTGCCATTTTGAGAAGAATTTGATTCTTAACTGTCTAAAAACAACGGACGCGCCCCGACTCACGTTGCCGTCGCCAAAAAACAAAATCAGCACTAAACTGTTGACATTACAATGCCTTCATGGTATGTTCACGGCATGAACATAGACCGCCCTTCCCATTCCGGCATGGACCAGTACCGTTCCCTTCAGATCCTCGATGAGCTTTCGAACAACGACTCCCTCACCCAGCGGGACCTCTCGGGCCGCCTCGGCATCGCCCTCGGTCTTGTCAATTCCTATATCAAGAACCTTGCCGCAAAAGGCTACATCACCGTCAAGTCGATCCCGCCGAAGAGATACGCCTATTATCTCACGCCAAAGGGCTTTACCGAGAAGACGCGGCTTACCTATCATCTTCTTCAGGATTATACGAGGATCTATCGCGAGGCGAAGAACAACCTGAGGACGCTGTTCAAGGAGATGAGCGACAAAGGGGTCAAGAAGGTGGTCTTCGCGG